>NZ_JBSFDP010000010.1:99741-230692 GCF_053593975.1 Streptomyces sp. NPDC002004 | reverse complement strand
TGAGTCGCTGACCTGCGGTGATCAAACTCCGATGACACAAACTCGCGTCCGTCAAAGTCCGATGGCAAACGGTCAAGATCCAGTGGCACGGGACAGCAGGAGACGACCGCCAAGAAGAAGCCCCCGTCTAAGAGCTTGTAAGGCACGCGTGGGCCCTCACCGGGTGAGTGTCTAACTGCGTGACAACGCCAGCGAACAACGGCGGACGAGCGCGAACGTCTGCGGACCATCGGCGCAGGTAAGGGGTGCACCAGACCAAGGCAGCACGCCCGCCCAAGTTGCTTCGGGACGAAGAGGTCCGAGCCGCCTTGCTGGGGCGAGGACGGGCTGAATCCCGGCGCTGTCCCTCACGCGTTCCCCAGCAATGCGACAGTCTCGACTTTGGCCAGGTTGGCAGGGGTTCACTTGGCCCGCTGTAAAACTGCCGGATCGTGTGAAGCGTCTTGGGTGCTCCATCGCACCGAGCGGGCTTGCCGGGAGCCCGGCTGGCGTGCTGCGGGTGTTCATGGTCCCCCCCATGGCTGAACATTGCTGAAGGAGCAGCATGCGATCTGCGTCGACCTCGCGTACGCACTGTGTCCAGGTTGTAACACTTAGGTGCTTGGGTGCTCCTCCACTGCTGGCCGGCCAGCAACACCTCCGCTGCACAGCAGACTTACTGCTGTCTTGTGAGCTCAGCGCGCATAGCGTCGCGCCCAGCAGCCCGGGCAACTACCGTGATCAGTGGGGACGCACTTCGAACGGGGCGCAGCGGCTATGGACTCCCGGTCACGAATGCTGGCATTCATAGGCATGGTTGTCCTCGGGCTGGGCGCCTGCGAGGATCCGGCAGCCGAGACCAGCCCTGCGCCCATGCCTCCCAGCGTCTCGCCGTGGATGCCGGCGCCGCAGATGCGGCCACTCTCGCCCGTCGCTGCTACGACACCGCAGCTCAGCGCCACGTCGGACTACCCCCTCACCCAGCAGCAGGCGCTCGCCTTGCTTAGCGCTGGGGTCGCCGTTGCGGGCCAGCTCCGCAATGGCTTCGAAGGACTGGCGATGAAGACGACGGAGACGGCGTACGAGGACAAACAGGTCCGCCGCCGGAAATGTGACTACGAATATGACTATTACGAGAACGCCGACGTCTTGAAGTGTCGCGACAAGTACGTCACCGAGCGGGTGCCAGTCGAGAAGACGATCTACAAGGCAACAATGGTCAGGGGCGTACCGCGCACGTTCTCCATAGCAAGCGGGGCCATCGGCTACATCTCTTCGTACGGCGTGACCGGCTGGCGCCGAGTGTAGTGACACGATGCGTCCCATGTGGACGCGGTAGCAACGGTGAAGGACGGACCGGGCACCGGCCTGTCCATGGACCGGTGGCCAATTGCAGCACGGCAACTGGCTGGGGATCAGCTGACCCAGATGCCCTGGGGTGAGAGCCGGCGTGCGAGGCGGCGACCTGCGTCACTCACTGGGGTCGACCAGGACACATCGGCAACCTGGCAGCCGAAGTCGTCGGCGAGTGCCTGCACGAGCGTGGCGCCGACGCCCTGGTGCCGGTAGACGTCCGCCACCCAAATCCGGATGATGCGCGGGCGCAGGATGTCGTCCTCGTCGCCGAGCCGTGACCCGTCGCTCAGATCCCAGCGACGGTGCTGGCCGGCGTCGTGGGCGGCCAGGTAGCCGATGACGTACCCGTTCGTCTTCAAGAGGTACGCCCGCATGTTGTCCGGGGTCACCTCGGGCTCATCAAGGTGGGACCACGAGCGGAAGTCGTAGTGGTTCTCCTTCTGCGGCATTCGTGCCACCTGGTAGGCGAGCCGCCGCCACGCGATTGGCGACTGTGTCGTCACGACGGCCACGTCGCCCCACCAGTCCAGGTTCTTGGGCGACTGGATGCCGAATGCTCACGCTGCGTGATGCGCGGTGTGCTCCCTACCGCCGTTCGAAGGCTCCTGCAGGCTCATGCCGCAGGGGCATTCGCCGCTTCGCGGCATCTCCACTGAACGAAACTGGACCGGTGTCGCGCGATGGCTGAGGTTTCGGTCTCTTCCGCCCACCCAGGGACGGTCGAGCGAATCGTCCGGCTCGACGTACCCGGTCCAGCGATCCACCATTCCGGCCGCTTCATGCGCCGGAAAGGGCGCCATCGCACTGCGGTGGCTGTCGACTTGATGTGCGAGATGAAACAGGGTGTCGCCCCGCAGAAGGGGCTCCTCCAGCGCCGCTCGTTGTCCTGGTCGTGTCCAATGCGCTGACCGACGTACGGGTTCACCTCCGTACACGCGCCTCTCGGAGCTGCCGCGCGAACTTCGGTGAACGCTCATGGATGGCCATGCGCACAGTTGGAAAGCGCAACGGGGGGCGACTCCTCACGAGCTCGACAGTTCTTGCGGGTTGTCCATGACCTCAGCAGGGATCCGATGCCTGATCTTCGGCGAAGGAGATCTGTACGCCGTTGGTCGATTTGGCGCATCCAAGCCCCGTGATTGGCCGAAAATCGCATGCGGCCGGCTCGTCCGACACTGAATGATGTTGCTCCTTCAACATCAACTTCCATGAGGCGAGGTCACAAGTGAAGACACGGGGTAAGAGAGCGGCGTCCATCGCCGCCGCGGTGACGGCGCTGGCCGCAGGTCTGGTCCTCGCAGGACCGGTGAGTTCCGCGAGCGCCGCGCCGGACGTCTACTTCCACACCTACACGTACACAGACGGCTCGGCTCGCGTGGAGGTCTTCAACAACGGCGAATTCGCCGGGTACGGCTCCTGGGCGGCCAACCCGGGCGACTTCGGGTCCTCGACCGGGGACACCCTGATCGCCTACGACAAGCTGGCGGACGGTTACGGCATCGAAGCGACGCTGAACGACGGCCGAACGGCCACCACTCGCGGGCACTCATCGCCGTACACCGACACGACGCCGGGCAACCTTGACGAGGGCGCCAAGCGCACTCTGACGGTCTGCCTCGTCAAGGGCACGTTCAGCGACTGCAAGACCGACGTCGGCGTGCACGCCTGACACATGAACCGGTCCGGAACCCGGTAGCTTCACAGGTGGCCACGATGTTCGTATCGAGGGGCCGCGGCACGGCCCCCGGACCGTGCCAATCTCGTGCCGGAACGGGCGGGGACCCACGGGGAACCGGGGGTCAGAGGGGTACTTCCGCCGGGAGCCGATCAGGCTGGAGAGTCCGCAGGTCACGCCGACTCTCGCCCCACCTCGCTCCTGAAGCGGATGTCGCAGCTTCGACTCATGCCGGGAGCACCTCGGCTCAACCGACACCCTCACGCGGTTGAGCACCACAGATGCCCAACGCGAAGAGCGGGACCCGGTCTCACCGGGTCCCGCTCTTCGCCGTTGATGCGCACTGCGGGGCCCTGTCCCGGCAGGGGCCGTCGTGCGTCAGTCCCGGCGGATGAGTTCCGGATCGATGCGGCGGCCCACGAGCGGCAGTGTGCCCAGCGTGGCGATGACGATCACGCCCAGCGCCGCGCACGCCAGCACGGGGATCCCGGCGAAGTCCCAGAAGACCTCGCCGCCCCCGGTGACCAGATAGCTGGACTCTGCGAGCTTGCCGGTGATCAGGGCCAGGGCGAGACCGATGGCGAGCGGCAGGACGACCTGCGTGCTCTGCACCGCGCGCAGCGTACGGGCGCGGGCCCCGATCAGGGTGATGGCGGTGACCTGGGCACGGCGTTCGACGGCCCGGTCCGTGACGGCGACCACGAAGGCGGCGACGCCGATCAGCAACCCCATGATCATGCCGAGGACCAGCAGCGTCTCGAGGACCGCGAGCTGCTGCAGGCTGTCGACATTGACGCCGACCGGCTCGACGGAGACGGTCGGCGCGACACTGCCGATGCCGTCCAGGACCCTGCGGACCACGTGCGGCTCGGAGTTGCTGTCGAGGACGAGCGAGCCCGACTGCGGACGGGCGTGTGCGGGCAGCGCGGACGGCGGGACGATCACGGACGCGTCGCCGACCGCCGACGGATCGTAGGGGCGTACGACGACCGCGGCGGACGGGATCGTCAGGGACAGCGAGGCGTGACGTCGGCCGGTGTGCAGCCGGAAGGGGAAGGAGACGCCGGGGCGGATGCCCGGATCGGTGGAGCTGTTCGGATTGACGAGGCGCATGATCCGGCCGTCCTCGCAGCCTTCGGCCCGCTGCACCAGCCGGGTCAGCTGCGCGCAGGTGGCGACCAGTGCCGTGGCCCGGGCAGGGATGCCGGAGGCGTCGAGCCTGCTCCACGACTCCATCGTCCGGGCATGGGCGCGGATGCCCGGCCCCTCGGTGAGCCGCTCCTGCTGCCGTTCGGTGAGGGCCGAAAGCGGCATGGAGTAGTCCTGGACGGGATTGCTCGGCTTGCTGACCTGCTCGAACTCGATCAGCACGCCCTGGGCGAGGGAGGCCGCGTACACCAGCAGGACCAGGCCGGTGACGACCCGCATGGTGCTGCCCGGTTCGACCTCGTTGCGGCGCATGGCCAGGTTCAGTGCCAGGGAGCGGGTGCTGCCGGCCACCTTGCGGGCCAGGAAGTACGACAGCCACGGCAGGGTCAGCACCAGTCCTGCCCCGGTCAGCAGGACCCCTCCCACGACGAGGACCGCGAAGACGCCGCCGTTCGTGGCGGGATGGTCGGTGAGGCCGGTCGCGCAGAAGCCCGTGACGATGCCGAGGCCGGTGACCAGGAGCAGCCCCCACCACTTCGACGGGGGCTTCGGCACAGCGGTACGCCGCACCGCCAGCGGGTTGGCGGCCGCGCTGCGCGCGCTCGCCCGGCCGACGAACCAGGCGAGGGCAGGGCAGCCGATGAGACAGATGGCGACGGTGGTCCAGGACAAGGCCCCGTCGGCCGGGTACCAGCGCAGTGCGGGCAGGCCGGACCGGGACATCACCTGGTTCAGGATCCCGTACTCGCCGATCCCCAGGAGGGCGCCGAGCAGGGCGGCGGCCACCGTCTCGGCGGCGTTGACGCGCTGCGTGCCCCGCGTGCTCAGCCCCAGCAGTCGCAGCGAGGCCAGGCGGCGGGTGCGGCTGGCGGCGGAGAGACGGGCGCACACCGACAGGAAGACGGACAGCGGGAGCAGGACCAGGGTGGCCAGGGCGAAACGGAGGTTGGTGAGGGTGGAGGGCTCGACAACGGGGATGGGGGCGTAGGAGTGACCGAAGGACTGCAGCGCCCCGGTGTCCGCGTCGCCGGCGATCTTCGCCCGGGAGGTCCCCACGTAGGCGTACAACTCGTCCGGGTCCCCGAGACCGGCGGCGCCGATCAGGCCCTTCTCCCGGCCGGGCAGCAGCCCCTTGAGGGCGGGTTCGGAGCGGATCAGGTCGTGCAGGCGGGGGGAGAGGAACAGCTCGCCGGGGCCCGGGAGCGTGTCCAGGCCGGGCGGCGGCCGACGCGTGCCCGTGTCCCCGCGGGCGACGAACACCCGGGTGAACGGCTTGGAGCCGTGTGGGTCCCTGCGTTCCAGGACGAGCGTCGAACCTGCCTCCGCCTTGCCGGCCGATGCCGTTTGAGGTTCACGGGCCGCGGCCCGTCCGTCGTGCGCGTCGAGTACGGCCGGGATCGTCAGGACGAGCGCGAGACAGCACACACCGAGGGAACTGCCCGCCGCCATGAGGAAGAAGCGGACGCGGTTGCCTCGCCCGGAGCCGAACAGCAGGCGCAGTCCGAGCAGGAACTCCCTCATACGGCGCCCCGCGGGGTGAGGACGCCGTCGGCCATGGCGTAGCGGCTGTCGGCCTGCGCGGCGACGGCCGGATCGTGCGTCACCAGGACCACGGCCGTGCCCTGGGAGCGCGCCAGGTCGAGGAACTCCTGCAGTACGGCGGCGGCGTTGGCGCTGTCGAGCGACCCGGTGGGCTCGTCGGCGAAGACCACCGCGGGGCGGTGCACCAGGGCGCGGGCCACCGCGACCCGCTGACTCTGACCGCCCGACACCTGCGAGGGCCGCCGCTCGCGCAGGTCGCCCAGACCGAGCCGCTCCAGCACCTGGCCGGCGGCTGCCAGCGCGGACTTCTTGCGCTGTCCGGCGAGGCGCAGCGGCAGCGCCGTGTTCTCCTCGATGGTCAACTCGGGCAGCAGCTCCCCGTACTGGAAGACGAAGCCGAAGCGTTCGCGGCGCAGCGCGCTCATCTCCTCGTCCGAGAGGTCACCGAGTACGCGCCCCTCGAAGCGGACCTGTCCGTGCGCGGCGGGCAGCACCCCGGCCAGGCAGTACAGCAGCGAGGACTTGCCCGAGCCGCTCTGTCCCATGACGGCCGCGACCTCGCCGGGCGCCACGGAGAGATGGGCGTCGCGCACGGCCGGGTGGTTGCCGTAGAAGAGGTCGACTCCGACGGCGGAGAGAATGTGTGCGGTGGTGATGGTGCCCCCCAGGAAAGCCGGGTGGGCCCAGGTGGGAGACCGGGGCCCGGAACAGCGCCGACCTGCCGGTCACGGCCGCTGGTGGTGCGGGGTCACGGAACAGTTGTCGGCGTGGAGTTCGCCCCTGCGGCGGCGGACGCGCAGGTGGGCGTTGACGGTGTACCGGGTAGCCAGGAGTCGACGGTGTGGCGCCCGGCGCCGTCCCGGCTGCTCGGAGACGCGGAGAGGCTAGCGACTGTGATCATCGCGAGTGGGCGCGTATCAGTGCGGTTTGGCGGCCTTTGCTGAGGTATTCGCCCATCGGGATTTGCCAGTGCTTTGCCGGTCGTTGGGCGGAATGGGGCGTTCTAGGGGTCTTCCGTCCGTGGTGGACGCGCCCCTTCGGGCCTTGCACCAGGGGAGCCGCACCGGCTGATGCGGCCGGTCCGGGGAGCCCCCCAGGGCATCATCCGCCCAGGCAGGCCCGGTAGTCGGCGCCGGGTGCGTTCGCCTTCCCGGGCCGGGGTGGCGGCGTCGGGGGATCCGTCCCGTCGGCCGGGCCGGGCCGGACGCGGACGGCGGCGCCGGATCCGGTGGCGGACCCGGAGAACTGCGGGGTCCTCGTACCGGCCGCGTCCTCTCTCCGTGTGACGGAACGCACGTCCGGGACGTCTCCCCTACCGGGGCGTCCATTTCGACCTCGGCGGCTGGCACGCCGCCATGACACGCCCTGTTGGATCCACAGATAATCCGTGGCCGGCGCATTTTGGTCGATACAGCCTTGTCAGTCGATACGAGAAGAGTCTGAAACATGGCGGATCTCCGGTTCTCGGTGCTCGGTCCCCTGCGAGTCCACCAGGACGGCACCCCCCTGGCCGTGGGGTATCCGCAGCAGCAGGCGATGCTCGCCGCTCTGCTGCTCAGACCGGGGCGCAGCGCCGGAGCAGCCGAGTTGACGGATGCGCTGTGGGGGGCGCGTCCGCCGGTGAAGGCCGTGTCGACGTTGCGGACCTACGCCTGGCGCTGGCGGAAGGTTCTTGCGGGCGACCCCTCGGATCCGGATGTTCTGGTCACCTTCGGCGACGGCTACCGGCTCCAGGTCGCCGAGCAGTCGATCGACGCCCTCCAGGTCATGGATCTCGCGGCGCGGGCGGAGCGGGCCAGTGCGCAGTGGCAGCCGGGGCGGGCGCTCGAACTGCTGCGCACGGCACTCGCCCTGTGGGAGGGCGAGCCGCTGGCGGCGATACCCGGCCCCTTCGCGGAGCGGCAGCGGCAGCGGTTCGGCGAGCTGCGGCTGACACTGCTGGAGGAGCGCCTCGCCCGCGAGGTCGAGTTGGGGTACGCGGCGCGGTGCGTGCCCGAGCTCACGGAACTGACCGCCGAGCATCCGCTGCGCGAACGCCCCTACGGTCTGCTGATGACGGCCCTGTACCAGGCGGGCCGGTCGGGCGACGCGCTGGCCGTGTTCCGTGGCGCACGGCAGCTGCTCATCGACGAGCTCGGCGTGGAACCGGGGCCGGAACTGGAGGAGTTGCACCGGCGCATCCTCGACCAGGACCCCGCCCTGACGCGCCCGGCCCCGGAGCCGCCCGGCCTCGTCAGGGGGACCCGGGGGACGGCCGAGACCACGGGCGTACGGGCCCCGGACGCGGCGGCGGAGTCGGGGGAGCCGGAGCGCGCGCCGGGCCCCGGGGTGCTGCCCCGGCCGGCCCAGCTGCCGCCCCCCGACCCGGACTTCATCGGCCGTGAGGAGCTCGTGTGCACGCTCGGTGACTCCCTGCGCGAGCCCGGGCGCCGTACCCCCGCGGTGGCGGTGCTGGTCGGCATGGGCGGAGTCGGCAAGACATCGTTGGCACTCCATGTGGCCCACCAGGTGCGGGGCACCTTCCCGGACGGCCAGCTGTACGCGGACCTGCACGGCGGCGACGCGGTGCCCAGCAGTCCCGAGATCGTCCTGGCGAACTTCCTGTCCGCACTGGGCATCACGGCCGAGGCGCTGCCGGACGACCTGGAGGCACGCACGGCCCTGTTCCGCTCGATGCTGGACGGCCGGCGGATGCTGATCGTGCTGGACAACGCCCGGGACGCCCGGCAGGTGCGACCGCTGCTGCCCGGTGCCATGGGCTGTGCCGTGGTGGTGACCAGCCGCAGCCGCATGGTCGGTCTGCCGGTGACCCTCCAGATCAACGTGGACGTCTTCCGCAGCTCGGAGGCCGGCGAGCTGCTGAGCCGGGCCATCGGGGACGCGCGGGTGGCGGCCGAGCGCGAGGCGGCGCTCGGCCTGGTGGAGGCGTGCGGCTTCCTGCCGCTGGCCGTGCGGATCGTGGCCGCCCGGCTGGCGGCCCGGCCGATGTGGTCCATCACCAGTCTGCGGGAGCGGCTCGCCGTGGAGTGGCGACGCATCGACGAGCTGCGGATCGGTGAACTGGCCGTCGAGGCGGTGTTCGAGCTCGGCTACCGCCAGCTGACGCAGGAACAGGCGACCGCGTTCCGATGCCTCGCCACGGTGGACTGCCGGGAGATCGGCGTGGCCGCGGCCGCGGCGATGCTCGCGACGGACGAGGCCTCCGCCGAGGACATCCTGGAGTCCCTGGTCGACGCCTGCATGCTGGAGTCGAGGGTGCCCGGCCGCTACGGCTACCACGACCTGCTGCGTGCCTTCGCGCGCCGGAAGTCGGAGGGCGCGCGGACGGACGAGGCGCCGACGGTCCAGGACCGGCTGCTCGGGTTCCTGTTCTCGACGGCCTGCGAGGCGTTCCGGCACGCGGTGCCCGGCGACCCCATCACGGGCACGTTCACGCCTCCGCCGGTTCCCGGCCTCACCTTCGCCGACCTCGGCGCCGCGCGGGACTGGGTGCGCGTCGAGGCGGAGGAGGCCCGCGCCCTGGCGGCCCAGGTCGGCGCCCAGGTCGCCGCGACGGCCGAGGGCGGTGGGGGTGGCGGCGGCGCGGGGGACGACGGCGGCACGGTGCACCCGGCGCGGCGCGACCACGCGGTGCGGCGGCTGCGCCAGGCCGTCGACCTCCTCATCGCCCTCAGCCCGTTCGGCGTCGGCACCCGCTACGCCGAGCTGGCGTCCACGGCGGACGCCCTGGTGCACGCAGCCGTACGGCACGGTGACCGCGGGGCCGAGGGGCGGGCCCGCTTCCTGCGTTGCACGATCGCCCTGGCCGCGGCACGGCTGGGCGACGCCGAGGCCGAGGCGAGGGCGGCGGTGACGGCGTGCCGTGAGGTGGGGGACACCGTCGTGCTCCGGCAGGTGCTCAACGACCTCGGGCTCATCGCCCAGTACCTCTCGCGGTACGGCGAGGCGGTGACCCTCTTCGACGAGGCCATCGCCCTGGCCCGGCTGCTGGGCCACCGGTCGGGCGAGACGACGACCATGGTCAACGCCGCACTGGCCCGGGTGCGGGACGGGCACGCCGCCGATGCGGCGGCCGTGTGCCGGCAGATCCTCGACGGGGGCGCGTACCCGCTGGACGGGGCGGAGCGGGCGTACGCCGTGTACGTCCTGGGCTTCGCACTGCACACGCTCGGCGACCACCGGGAGGCCGTGGCGCGGTTCGAGGAGTGCCTGGCCCTGTGCGCGAGCGCCGGGCTGCGTTCGCGGGCGGTGCACGCACGCTACCGGCTGGCCGAGAGCCTGCGGGCCCTCGGCGACCTCGACGCGGCTCTCCGGCACGCCGAGCAGGCTCTGGCGCAGTGCGAGGAGATCGCCTTCGAACGGGACCGGGGCCATGCACTGCTGATCCTGGGCCGGGTCCTCGCGGACCTCGGCCGCGGCGCCGAGGCACGTGCTCTCTGGGAGCGGGCCCACTCCCTGTTCACGCGTCTGGGTCTGCCCGACGCGGCTGAGGCGGCCGCACTGCTGCGCGATGCGGATGCCGCGTCGGGCGGGGATACGGGGCAGGGCGGCGGTCCGGTGCGCGTCGCTGGTCCGACGCGGTCGGGGACCCGGACACGGGCCGGCGACCCGGCGTCCGCCGGGGAGCGGGGTGGCCGCTGAGCGCGGAGCCCGGCGGCACCGCGCAGCCGCGACTTCCTGTGCCACTGCCCTGCCCGCCCCGTTCCTCCTGCCTCGTCCGCCGTCCGCCCCGTCCGCCTCGTCCGCAGCGCCTACGACGACTGCTTCGGCGGCTCCCAGTTGGAGCCGGTGCTGTTCCACGCCACCGTGCGCGGCTGGTGGTGGGGTACCGCCTGCGCCGACGTGATGCCGATCAGCGCGGCCAGCAGTCCGATTCCGGCGGCCCATGCCCGTACCCGGGTGTGCTTCAGGGTGTTTCGGCTGGACATCGGGTCCCCCTTCGGGTCGTGCGAACGCTGCGAGCGAGCGTTTCGCGCGAACGTGCTTCTGGCAGGTCCGAGGGGCCTGTGGCCCGTCGTGCGCGGATGGTCGGGTCCGCGTTCCCTCGATGGTGGCACGGTGCGATCTATCGCCGATCAGCGTCTGATCTATGCCCTGTTCCACACTCCGTTCCATGCCCCGTCGTAGCGCAGGGGCGTGGGCGTGGGCGAGGGGGAGGGCCTCGTCCGCAGCCTCGGTCCGGCCCCCTGCGGCCGGAGCCGGGGCCGGTCGCGGCCGTCGCCGGGCGCGGGTCCGGCGCCGGTCCGCAGATGGGCGCCGAGGGCCACTCCGAGCTGGAAGCGGTTGTCCACTCCGAGCCGGTTCATCAGGGAGCGCAGGATGTTGGTCACGGTACGGGGGCTGACCCCCAGCCGATGGGCGGCGCTGACGTCCGTGTGGCCGTCCAGCAGCAGGGAGATGAGCCTGAGTTGACGCTCGTCCAGGGCCAGGTGCAGCGGAGGGCCCGGCCGGGACGCCGTGGCTTCCGGCTGGTGCGGTCGATTGTTCATGGCTGTCCCATCGGTTGTGCGGTGCCGGCGGACCGTTGGATGCGGTCCCGTCCGGAACGGCCTGCGGTGAGGAGCCGCCCGAAACGCGTACGCCCACGAGGACGACCACGCGTACGACCACGCGCCCCTGTGCGTCTCTCCCGGTGCGGCTGATGACTCGGCAACACTCGCAGGGCCCGATCAATGACTGATCAGTACGCCACCGCTTCCGATCTACGGCGCATGAACGTGCCGTCTACCGTCCGTCTTCCCCGTCGTGCCCGGACGGCGCGGCCGCCGGCCATGCCGAGGCCAGCTCCGCGAGCGACAGGCCCGACGACGACTCCGGCATCCGGGCCAGGCGCCGCTGTCGGGCGTGTGACACCAGGGCGTCCGGTGTCATGTCCGCCAAGTGTCGCCGCGCGGTGTCCAGGAGCGCCGTCGCCGCTGCGGTGATCGCGTCGTCCGAGAGGGGCAGCGGCCCCGCGTCGGAGGCCTCGGCGTCCCCGTCGGCGAGTGCGCACTCCTGGAGGCTTCCGGACAGGTCGGCCACGCCGATCTCCCGTACGGCCAGGGACAGATGCGCGGACAGCCCGTCCTGTCCGGTCGCGCGGTGGGCGAACCCGCGGGGGATGTAGAGGACTTCGCCCGGGCGCAGCACGGTGCGGAACAGCTCGGCGGGCTGCGGTTCGTCGGCCGTCACCCGGCCGGCCCGCCAGGCGGCGTCGGCCGGCCCCTCGTGGACGTTCCAGCTCTTGCTGCCGGCAACCTGCACGACCAGCACGTCGCCGTCGTCCCGGTGCAGGGGCAGTCCCGGCTGTCCGGCCGGGGTCACGAAGTAGAACGCCTCGACGGCCCGGCCGAGTTCGCCGGCGAGGGCGTGGAGCATGTCGCGGGTCGGCCCGTGCCACTGGTCGATGCAGCGCAGCAGCACCGTCGCCCCCTCGTCGACCAGCGCACGGATCTTCCCCTCGTCGGCGAATCCGCCCGGCGTCTCGAGCCCGACGGACCTGGACGAGGTGAACTCCGTGACCGGCAGCCGCCGGCCGTCCCGCCACATCTCGATGTACGGCTCCCGGAAAAGCCCGCTCGCCAGTGCCGCGTCGAGATCGGCGAGCGTGAAGGGGCTGCGCATCCCGTCGCCGGGCGTGAAGACACCGGGGCGATTTCGCCAGTACGACCAGAAGGAGGAGTCCGTATCGCCGACCAATTGGTCGAGAATTCGTGCCGTCATGAACTGGGCCGCACCTTCCCGGGAGCTGATTGCCGGTCCCTCGTGTGGAGGAGGTCCGCGCGAAAATGGATTTTCAGCCTAGCGGGGCGGTGCCTCCTGGCGGCCCGTGGTTTCCGAATTCGGCACTATTCGCCGGGAGATGGGGCGCTCACCTGCATGAACCATGGTTCCCTGCGAGGCGCGGGTGCGTAATACGGAAAACGCCATTGCCGCCGACGTGCACCGCTGCCTACGTTGGATCTCGTTCGAAACAATTCCAACCGAGGAGGAAAACATGGCGAAGCACGCCGCGATCCTGCGTCCGCGTCTCGACAAGGTCAAGCCGCAGGACCGCTGAACAGTGAAGTAGTTCGGTATGCCGCCGCCTTCGGGCGGCGGCATACCTGCTTGACGAAAGTGAATTCGCGCAGGGAGGGCTGTTGTGCATCAGTTCAGAACGGTGGAGGGCCCGATACCGGTCGTCGCTCTGATCGACGAGCGGTTGAGCACCACCACCATCTGCCTGGCGTCGAAGTACGGCGCCCAGCAGGACCCGGTGGGGCAGTGCGGACTCGCCCATGTGCTGGAGCACGTACTGATGTCGGCGCCCGTCGGGGCCGTCCCGTCGCTGAGCGAGCACGTCGAGCGGCTGGGGGGCCACGCCAACGCGGAGACCGGTCTCGACCGCATGCTCTTCTACGCCCAGGTGCACCCGGACGACGCCGACGAGGTGACCGGCCTGCTGTACCAGGCGGTCCTGGAGCCGCGTTGGAGCGACGGCGTCCTGGAGCAGGAGAAGCGCGCCGTGTTCCAGGAGCTCGCCGTCGCCGCGGCGGACCACAGTGATGTCGTGCAGGACGCGTTCCTCGCGCACCTCTTCCCCGGCCACCCGCTGGGCCGCCCGGTCGCCGGCACCAAGGCCGACGTCGAACGGTGCGACACGGCATCCGTCGCGGCGGCCCACGGGGAGCGCCTGCTGACCGCGCCGCTGTCGGTGATCGTGGTGGGCCCCGCTCTCCCGAAGACCGTCGATCCCGCGGTGGCAGGCGTGGACCCGGTGACGCTCGCGGCGATCGGTACGGCACCGCGGACGCTGCCCGCTTCGCCGCCGCCGGAGCCGGCCGCGACGGTCCGCTGGCCCGATGAGTTCACCTGGGTGTGCGCGGGCGCGCGTTCGGTGTCGAACCACGATCCGCGCAGGCCGCACTTCAACGTCCTCGCCCAACTGCTCGGCTCCAGCCCCTCGTCGGTGCTGTACCGCAGGCTGCGCGGGGAGGCGGGGCTCGCCTACACCTTCCAGTCGTGGAACCGCGGGTACCACGACACCGGTGCCTGGCGCGTCCTGGCCGGGGTGGAGCCGGGCAACGGCGAGGCGGCGCTCGACGTGATCCGCGCCGCGCTGGACGAGATCGCCACGTACGGCCCCGACCCCGAGGACCTGATCTCCGCGCGCCGCCAGGAGCGGATGCGGGTCCTCACCTCGGTCGACACGCCCCTGGAGTGCGCGCGCTTCCTGGCCATGCGCGGCGGCGGGCCCGGCCCCTGGTCGCCCGCCGACGAGGTCGCGTACATCGACGCGGTCGGCGCCGACGACGTGCGGCGCGCCGCCGCGCAGATACGGGACGGCTTCCGGGCCGTGGCCAGTCCGGTGGCCCGGTGAGCACGCAGGAGTACCTGGAGCGGGCCCGGAGCGCCGGCCTCGTGGACGAGGTCCTCGGACACCGGTACGTGGCCGACCAGTACGACGACCCGTTCTCCGCACGCCGGCAGATCCTGGTCGAGTACTGCGATCCGGGGCTGCCCGGGGACCCCGAGGCCCTCGGTGCCCTGCGCGACCGCCTGCGCGAGCGCCACGCCACGGCCGAGTCGGTCCTCCTCCGGGTGGCGGGCGGTGTGCCGCTTCCGGCGCCGTGGCGGCCCCGGTTCACCTACGTCCGCCACGACCGTGCCGCGGACCACGCCCCCGAGGCCGCCGGACGGGCGGTGAGCGTGCGCGCCGCCGGACCCACCGACGACGCCCGCGTCCACGGCTGGCTGGTCCAGGCGTTCCGCAACGCCTACCCCGGCCGACAGGTGGACGCCCTGCACACCGGCATCGCGGACATCATGGCGAACCGCGGCCGACTGTCGTTCATCGCCGAGGTCGCGGGCGAACCCGTCGGTCACGGCACGGTGCTGACCGACGAGCGGGACGAGGTCACCGGCGAGGCGTTCGCCGAGCTGGTGGACATCCTGATCGACGACCCGGAGCACCGGCGGGCCGCCACCTCGGCGCTGGTCGCCGCCGTCGCGGACGCCACCCGGGGACGCCGGCTGTGCGGCCACGTGGTGCATCCCCATGAGCCCGCGGCGGCCCGGCAGGCCGACGCGGTGGTCAGGACGCTGCTGCGCACCGGCTGGTCCGTCGACCACGCCTTCTGGGAGAGCACGTGGTGACGGCCGGAGCGCCCACCCGCCGACGCGGCGGCGCACCGGCGGTGCCCCGTCGGGAGACAGCGATGAAAACGATGACGACCACGGCCGGTGTGCCGGAGGCGGACGCGCCCGGGCGGGTGCGGGCCGCGCACGAGCGGCCGGACGCCGGTTCCCGGCCGCCGCACGGCGCGGCCGCCGCCCCGGCCAGAGTGTGGAGGTGACGGGGTCCGATGCGGATACTCATCGACGGGCTCGACCTTTCCGGGAAGTCCACGCTGGCGGCCCGGCTCACCGAGGTCCTGCGGGAGCAGCGCCTCCGGCCCATCCACCACCGGGGATTCCTCGCCCCCGGCAATCCCCTGACCGGCCCGCTGGACACCGTCAAGGCGCCCGACCACCCCATGAGCTCCCTGCTCAACACCTCGTACCTCGCGGGCTGTGTGCTCGACAGGGCGCTCGGGGCCGCCCGGACCTGGGAGCGGCGCGGGCTGCTCGTCCAGGAGTCGTACGTGGACCGGTGCCTCGCCTACGGGTACGCGAGCGGCCCCTGGCCGGCGGCCAGGCTCGCACTCCGCAACCCCGGGATGTTCATCGGTTTCGACCTCGCGATCTACCTCGGCGCCCCGCTGCATGTCCGACGGGAGCGGCTGAGCAGGCGCGTGGGCGCCAACTCCATCGATCGGCTGTCCGTGCTCAGCGAGAAGTTCCACGACGACTTCATGGCGGCCCTGGCGATGGCCGGACGCCGTCACCGCCGGGTGCTCACCTTCGACACCTCGCGGTACTCGACCGAGCAGATCACCGAAGAGGTCGTCCAGTGGCTCGGCGAGGGACGCCGCAAGGAGGCCGTCCGGTGATCACGGTGGTGGTGGAAGGACTGGACTTCGCGGGGAAGACCACGGTCTGCCGGGCGGTACGGCACCGGCTCGTCGCGGCGGGCACCCCCGTCACGGAGTCCACGACGTGTCTGTCCGGCGGGGCCGTCGACCGCCTCGTCGACACCGTCTACCGGGCACGGCGGCTGCCGTCGCTGCTGCGCAGTGCCGTGTACCACGCGGCGTACGTCGCGGACCTGTTCCCGGCGGCACGGAGCGGGCGCGGGCGGGGCGGAGTGCTCATCCAGCAGAGCTACGTCCACCGGGTGCTGGCCTACGACCGGGCCAGTGACCGGCCCGTCCTGGGATGGATCGCCGCACGGCTCGCCGGCCGGCTGCGCCGGCGGGTGGACCTGTGGATCTACCTGGACTGCCCGCTCGACCGGCGCCGGCTCCGCTACCGGCGTTCCGGCGAGTGCAACGAGCGCGACGAGCACCGTTTCTCGCCCGCCCAACAGCCTTTCGAGGAACGGCTGGAGGCCGAACTGCGCGGGCTGGCGGAACGCGCCGGATACATGTTCATCGACAACACGGAGGACGACCACCAGGGCGTGGTCGACCGCATCACCGCACTCATCGACCAACGCATGGAGACGAGAGCATGAAGGCAAATTGGAACGCGGCCCAGGTGCCCGGCGGTCTGCGCGTGCGCCAGGTCTACGGGTTCCTCTTCGACGACGAGGGACGCGTCCTGCTCCAGGACGACCTCGGACGCTTCAACCTGCCCGGCGGAAAGCCGGAGGCCGGGGAGGACTTCCAGGCCACCCTCGGGCGCGAGTGCATCGAGGAGAGCCAGGTGGAGATCGGGCCGGCGGCCTACATGGGCTACGTCCTGGTGGAGGATCCGGGCGCCGAGCCCTATGCGCAGGTCCGCATGGCCGCGAGGATCACCCGCTTCCTCGACCGGGCTCCCGACGAGTCGACGGGGCGGGTCTACCGCCGGCTGATGACGCCGATCGAGCACGCCCCCGGGCTGCTCGACTGGGGTGCCCACGGCACCGCACAGGCCGGGACCGCCGCCGAGGTCGCCCGGCGCGACCTGGGGATCCGGCTGGCAGCTGCGGACTCGGAGGCGGTGTATGCCGACTGAGCCGCTCGCCGGCACGAGCGCCGCGGACCGCGCCTGGTCCGTCCTGCCGAACGTGCTCGTCGCCAGCTCCCGCGCCGAGGCCTGGACGCTTCCGGCCGGGCCGACCACCGTGGTCTGTCTCTCCCGGACCCTTCCCGGCGCCGACGTCTACGGCCGCTCGGGGACACCACTGCACCGGGTACTGCACCGGCCCTTCACCTACTGGGAGTCCGAGGCGCCCGTGACGCTGCTGGACGACCTGGTCCGGGAGATCTCCGACCGGGCGGCCCGGGAACGGACGCTCGTGCACTGCACGCTCGGCCTCGACCGCACGGGCGTCGTCGCGCTCGCCCTGCTGCTGGGACGCACGGGCACCCTCGACGAGGCACTGCGGCGCTACCGGGCCAGAGGGGTGCGCCTGCCGCGCGAGGACGCGATGGACGTCCTCACCTCCTACGCCCACCGCACACCCCGCACCGGCAACGAAGGGACCGGGCATGCGCATTGACCTGATCGCCCCCGGAACCACCTGGTTCGACCCCGCCGACCTCGACGGACGCGGCCTCGGAGGCAACGAGGCGACCCTCGTCCTGTGGCGGCGCGAGCTGCGGGCCCGCGGCGTCGACATCCGGGTGGTGCTCGACGGACCCGGCACCGACGACCTGGCGGCCGGCCACTGGCTGGGCCACGACCAGTACGGCGGTCCGGCCGGAGCCGACGTCGTCATCGGCTTCCGCGACGGCGGGCCCCTGCTGACCGTGCCCCCCGGGCCGCTGCGCGTGCTGTTCGTCGGGGACCGCAAGACACCCGGGCTCGAGGCCCTGGAAGCTTCGGGGGCCTGCGACCTGGCACTCGTCGGCTCGTACGCGGCGCGTGAGCGCTACGCACCGCTGCTGAGCCCGCGGTACGGCTACCACGTGGACAACCTCGGCCACGCCCTGCCGGACACGGCCGGCGTCGAACGCCGCCGCTTCCAGTGCGTGCACATGGCGGCGCCCTACCGCGGCCTCGCCGGGCTGCTGCGCCTGTGGCCCCGCATACGCGAACGGGTCCCGCAGGCCCACCTGATGGTCCTCGGCGGCTACGAACTGTGGGGGTACTCGCCGGAACAGGCCGGGGCCCTGACCGCGAGCGAGGTCCCCGAGCTCGCCGCGTCCACGGACGGTGTCACCCGCCTCGGACCGGTGCCCCGCAGCCGCTACGCGCAGATCATCCGCGAGAGCGAGGTCATGCTGTACCCGACCGCGTACGAGGAGATGTGCTGCATCAGCGCGCTGGAATGCGTCGCCCTCGGCACGGTCCCGGTCCTCTCGGCCGTCGCGGCGTTGCGTGAACGCGTCGACCACGGAGTCACCGGACTCCTCGTGGACGGCGACATCGCCGACCCGGCCGTCGAGGACCGCTTCGTGGAGGAGACGGTCGCCCTCCTGCTCGACGAGGAACGCCTGCGCCGCACGAGCGCCGCGGCGATCGAGGCCGCGGGCGCCCACACCGTCGGCCGGGTCGTCGACCGGCTGCTCACCACGATCCGGACATGCCGGTGAACGCCCGCGCCGACCGGCGCCCGGGAGGCGACCTGCTGGTGGCCGTGGTCACCCACACGATCCCCGAACCGGTCCTGTCCCGCGTGCTGGAGGCGCTGCGGGAGGACGGGACCCCGCCGGCGGACGTCGTCGTCCTCTACACCGGGGCGCCCGACGCCCCCGCCGCCCGCGCCCTGGACGCGCGGTGCCGGGACCGGGGCGTGGAGGTGATGCGGACACCGCGCGCCATGCGCATCGGAGAGGCACGGCAGTTCCTCGTCGAACGCGCCTCGCGGTACCGGTTCGTGGCGTTCCTGGACGACGACTGCGTGCCCCTGCCGGGATGGACCGCGGCGGCGCGCGCGGCATGCGCGGACCCGCTGCCCACGGCCCTGTTCTTCGGGCCCCGCCACCCGGCTCCCACCAGCGGGGTGGGGCCGCTGGTGAGGGCGCTGGAGACCCGCACCTCGCGGAAACTGGCCCTGGCCGCCCGGCCCGGCGCCCCCGAAGCGGTGGTCGACCCGAAGGCCCTGTGCGCGGGCGGCAACATCATCGTCAACGTGCCCGCGGCCCGGGAACTCGGCCTCACCGGACCGGTGTTCGCGCGTACCGCCTTCGAGGACGTCGACTTCCAGCTGCGTGCCGGACGCCACGGCTGGGCCGTCCAGTTCCGCAGCCGCCTCGAAGTGGACCACTACGACGAACTCGACCTGCCCGACCTGCTGCGCAAGTCGTGGCACTCGGGCAAGGGCATGGCCAGGTGCGCGACCCGGCACGCATCGGCGTTCTGGGAGCGGTGCCGGTGGCGGCCCTGGCGGGCCCTCGCCTCCTGGGCCGCGGCACTGGCCTGCCTCGCGGGCGCGGCCGTCCACCCGTGGGCCGCGGCCGGGGCGCTGCTGCCCGTCGCCCTCAACACCTGCGCCCATCTGCGGGAGCTGCGCGGTACGCCGCTGCGCGACCGGGCGGCGTACCTGGTGGTCAAACCGGTCCGCGACCTGATCATCGGGCTCGGCTTCGTCACGCACTACGCGGCGGGGCGGCTCGCCCCACGTGTCCCGGCGGACCCGGCGGCGACCCGCACCAGGCCGACGACATCCCCGCGGCACGGGCCACTCGACGAACTCGGCCGCGTGGGTACCCCGCGCGCCAGGTAGCGCGCCCTGCGCCCACCGCTCTTCCGCGGGCCCGCTCGACGGCGTCCGCCACCCCAACGGACCGGAGAAGGAAGCACCTTGGACCCCCTGCCCACCACACGCCCCGAGCCTGTGGAGATCACACTCGACCTGCTGTACGAGCTCCTCGGCATCGAGCGGCACTGGGAGCCCATCGTGCTGCTGCGCAACGCCCGTGCCGTACGCGGCCACCTCCCGCCCCTGGTGCTCTCCGTGGCACAGCTGTCGGGTGCCGCGATGGGGCCGGGTTCCCTCGCGGAACTCGACCGGATGCGGCGCCGCGCGGCCACGTACGAGGCCATCGCGGACGAGCTCACGCTCATCCCGGGCACCCGGGTGCTGAAGGGGCCCTCACTGGCCGCCCGCTACCCCCGGGGCGTGCTGCGCCCGCTCGGCGACCTCGACGTGGTGGTGCCCGACGAGACCCGGCTGTGGCAGGCCGCCTCCCGGGTGCTCGCCGCGCGGCCGGTCGACGGCATCGACATCACCGTGCTCCACGCCGCCGGGCGGCGGCACACCGCCCTCGCCCTGCGCTGGCCCTCCGAGGACCCGATGCTCGACCCCGAACTCAAGGTCGAGATCGCCACGTTCGCCTACCCCGGGCAGCCGGACACGGTTCCGCTGCGCGCCGAGACCCCGCCCGAGCAGTTCCACACCGACCTGCTTGCCCTCGCCGAGGAGCGGTTCCAACGCCCCTTCACCGCAAAGGACATGCTCGACCTGGCGGTGGTCCTCACCTCACCCGATCTGCCGCCCTGCGCCGACATCGCCCGGGCCGCCGACCGCTTCCGGCTGGCGCCGGAGCTGCTGGAGCTGTGCGAGGCGGCCTCCGGGATCCGGGCGCTGGCACCCGCCGTTCCCCAGGAGCTGACGCGGGCGCTGCGGGACCTCGTACCGGCCGAACAGGAGCGGCGCTCCGCGGGGGATCCCGACGGACGGGCCTCCGGGGACCGGCCAGGAGCCGCCCCGCAGGACCGGCCCGGCACCATCCGTGAACGCCTTGCCGCCGGACTGCCCGTCCACGGCATGCTCCTGGAGAAGGCCGAAAGGCCGCGGCCCGGGACGGAAGCGGTCACCGAGGAGTTCTCCGCCGGAACCCTGCTGCGCACACCCGTCGGCGTCTTCCTGCTCGTCGACGGCGAGATCGTCGACCCCGACCTGTACGAGGCCGCCCTCACCGCCGTCGGGGAGGGGGCCCGTTGACCGCCGCCCTCGACGTCCAGCACCTCTCCCGACGGTTCCGGACCCGGCGCGGCAAGGAGGTGGTGGCCCTCGACGACGTCGGCCTCCACGTGGAGCGCGGCGAGGTC
Organism: Streptomyces sp. NPDC002004; assembly: GCF_053593975.1. Lineage (NCBI taxonomy): Bacteria > Bacillati > Actinomycetota > Actinomycetes > Kitasatosporales > Streptomycetaceae > Streptomyces > Streptomyces sp. NPDC002004. The sequence goes on along the minus strand of NZ_JBSFDP010000010.1, from coordinate 209,946 downwards.
GTCGGGCTGCTCGGCCCCAACGGCGCCGGCAAGACCACGCTGTCCCGCATCCTCACCACCCTCCTGCTGCCCAGCTCGGGAACCGCCCGCGTCCTCGGCTACGACGTGGCCACGGACCCCGAGCCGGTGCGCCGCCGGGTCGGCCTGGTCCTCGGCGGCGAGCGCGGCCTGTACGGCAGGCTCACCGCCCGCCAGAACCTGCGCTACTGGGCGGCCCTCCAGGGGCTCGCCTCCTCCGACGCCAAACGGCGCAGCGAGGAACTCATCGAGCGGATGGGGCTGTCCGGGCGGGCCGACGACCGCCTGGAGACGTTCTCCCGGGGCATGGTCCAGCGGGTCCACCTGGCCCGTGCCCTGCTGCACCGGCCGGAGCTGATCGTCCTCGACGAGCCGACCGCCGGGATGGACCCCAACGCCGGGGCCGGATTCCGCACCCTGGTGCGCGAACTCCGGTCGACCGGGGTCACCGTCCTGCTGGCCACCCACGACATGCCCGAGGCCCAGGCGCTCTGCTCCCGGGTGGCCCTGATCGACCGCGGCCGGCTGCTGCGCATCGGATCGCCCGCGGCGCTCCTCACCGAACTGGGCCGGTGCCACGTCATCACCGCCGCCGGCGTGGACGAGTCGACCACCGTGACCATCCGCGCCGTACCCGGCGTCCGCAGCGCCGAACGCGACGACGAGGGCTCCCTGCGCGTCGAGGCCGCCGGAGCCGACGTGCCCACCCAGGTCCTGGGACTCCTCGCGAGGTCCCACGCCTCCCATGTGACCGTGACCCCTCCCAGCCTGAGCGAGGTCTACCGCAGCGTCATCGAGGACCGGGAACTGGTGGTGTGATGGGCGCCTACTTCCGCGCGCAGTGGTGGTTGCTGCTGCGCTCGCCCCGCCTGCTCGGCCCGCTGGTGATCACCCCGCTGTACTCCCTGGTGTTCTTCTCGGTCCTGCGTGAACACCACCGGCCGGGCCTGGCCACCACCGCCGCGACCACGGCCTTCCTGATGAGCATGTGGTCCCAGGCCGTCTTCGTCGCGTCCGACGCCGTGGACTACGACCGCTGGGAGGGCACCCTGGAGGCCGGACTGTTCACACCCCGGCGCTACGCCGACGCGCTGGCGGTGCGGGTGCTGACCACCACCGCGGTGAGCCTGCCCGCGTTCGCCGAGATCCTGCTGATCGGGCGCATCGGCTTCGGCTACCCGATCACGGTCGCGAGCCCCGTCGCCACCTGCCTGACCCTGCTGCTGGTGCTGTGCGGGAGCGCCGGGATCTCCCTCACGATCAGCGGACTGCTGGTCGTCGTACGCGGTGCCAGGACGCTGCAGAACGCCATGACGTACCCCTTCTACCTGCTCGGCGGGCTCGTCCTGCCGGTGGGCTCACTGCCCACCCCGCTGCAGTGGCCCGCCCACGCCTTCTACCTCTCGTGGGGGGCACGGTCGCTGCGCGCCGCCGTCGGCGGAACCGGTGCCGACGTCGCCGCGGTGTGCGTCCTGGCGGTCCTGGCACCGCTCCAGGCGGCCACCGGCTACGCGGTCCTGCGCCGCATCCTGCACCGGGCACGCGACGGCAAGGTGATCCTGCATGGCTGACCGCGCCGCGCTGTTCCTCACCCGGCTGAGGTTCGGGGTGATCAGCAGCTTCCAGGACTACCGGGCGATGTTCACCTGGCGTTCCTGGCTCTTCGGCTGGCTGCTGCGTCTGGTCTCCCAGGTGCTGTTCTTCGCCTCGCTCGGCCGGCTGGTCGGCTCCGTGCACACCGAGCAGGCGATCGCCCTGGGCAATGCGGTGGTCCTGGGGCCGCTCGGCGCCCTCGGTGTCGTCTCGTCCTGTGTCGGCGAACGGCGGGGCGGAACGCTCCAGTTCATCGTCATCAGTTCCAGCAGTCCGTTTCTGGTGATCGCCTCGCGCGGTCTGTACTGGGTCGCCGACGGATTCCTGACCTCCGGTGTGGTGCTGGCGCTGCTCCCGCTCCTCGTGGGCCTCCCGATGGTCTGGTCGGCGCTGCCGCTGGTCCTGGCGATCCAGGCCCTCATCACACTGAGCGGCTACAGCCTGGCGCTGACGCTGGCCGGGGTGAGCCTGCGCTGGCCGGAGACCCGGATGTACCTGACCGGCGGCACCACGATCCTGGTGCTCCTGCTCGCGGGCGTGAACGTGGCCCGGCCCGAGCACGGGCCCGCCGGTCTTCTCGCCGCCGTGGTTCCGGCGGGACACGGTCTGAGCGCGGTACGCGCGGCCCTCGCGGGCCACGGTGTGCCCGTCGGATCCGTGCTCGCGGAGTTCGCGGTGATGCTCGGCTGGGGAGTGGTCGGCTGCGCGGGGATGGCCCTGGCCTTCCGCCGCTCGGGCCGCCGGCTGTCGCGGCTGCTCGGCTGAGGCCGGCCGGGATACGCCCGGATGCGCGGGGCGGCGGCCGGCCCCGCCTGGCCGTGACCGGTGAGCCACCGGCCCACGGCGGATGCGACATACGGAAGGCGGGGCGCCCCCTGGATCAGGGGGCGCCCCGCCTTCCGCATGTCCGTCCGTGCGGCTAGTGACGCAGACCGCCGCCTCCGTGGCCGTTGCGGCCGCCCGGGTTGCCGGGGCCGGCGCCCGTGCCGCCGATCAGGGACGGCGGGAGGGTGATACCGGGGAAGGGGCTGGTGCCGCCGCGGCCCGGCCCCTCGTCGTTGCCCTTGTCCCTGCCCTTGTTCTTGTCCTTGTCGCCGTCCGGGATGTCGATCAGGTTGAAGCCGGGCGTCGGCTTGCCCATGAGGGCGCCCGTCATGGCGTCCTTCCAGATCGGGCCCGGGACGTCGGCGCCGTACACCTTGTCGTGGTAGACACCGCCGATGCTGATGTTCTCCATCTGCACACCCTGGGTGGGGCTGCCCACCCAGACGGCGCCGGAGAGGTTCGGCGTGTAGCCGACGAACCACGCGTTCTTGCGCTGGTCCGTCGTACCGGTCTTGCCCGCGTTGTCACGGTCGGTGAGACCGGCCTGCTGACCGGTACCGGAGTCGATCACGCCCTGGAGGAGGGTGTTGACCGTGTCCGCGGTCTTCTCGGACATCGCCCGGCTGCAGGTCGACTTCGGCACCGGCAGCGACTCGTTGTCGTTGATGCGGGTGATCGACTCGATGGCGACCGGAGTGCAGTACCTGCCGCGGTCCGCGAAGGCGGCGTAGGCGCTCGCCATGGTCAGCGGCGAGAGACCGGTGGAGCCGAGGGTGAGGGAGGAGGGCACCTCGGGGACCTTGGTGCCGTTGCCCTGGAGGATGCCCAGCCGGTCGGTCATCTGCCGCACCGGGCACATGCCGACGTCCTGGAGCATCTGCACGAAGTAGGTGTTGACCGACTTGGCCATCGCCTCCTTCAGCGCGTAGGGCCCGTTCTCCTCCTCGTTCTCGTTCTCGACCTGGTAGTTCCCGTCGTTCACCCAGGTACCGCTGCACCGCTGCACCGTGGCGGGGTACGGCATCTTGTACGGCGCCGGATACGACTTCGTCGGCGGTGTGCCCTGCTCGATCGCGGCCGCCGCGAGGAACGGCTTGAAGGTCGAACCGGTCGGGAAGCCGTAGTTCGAACCGCCCATGGCGTGGTTGACCGAGTAGTTGATCTGCGTCTCGTTCTTCCCGAAGCCGTACGGCCGGGACTGGCCCATGGCCAGGATCTTCCCTGTGCCCGGCTCGACCAGCGTCGCGGCCGTGGCGACCTTGTCGTCCTGGTTGACGTGATCCTTTATCGAGGCCTGCACCGACTTCTGTGCCCGCGGGTCCAGGGTGGTGCGGATGGTCAGGCCGCCCCGGTTCCAGACCTTGGCGCGCTCCTCGCGGGACTTGCCGAAGGCCTCGTCGTTGAGGAAGACCTCACGGACGTAGTCGCAGAAGAAGCCCGCGCCCTTGACCGCGGTGATGCAGCCGTTCTTGGGCTTGCTGACCTTCAGCTTGAGCGGCTTCTGCTTCGCCCTGTCGGCCTCCTCCTGCGAGATGTCGTGCACGTCCGCCATGCGCTGGAGCACGACATTGCGGCGCTTGATGGCCTCCGCCTCGTCGTTGACGGGGTCGTAGCGGCTCGGTGACTGGACGATGCCGGCCAGCATCGCGGCCTCGTCGAGGGTGAGGTCCTTGGCCGGGTGCGAGAAGTAGCGCTGCGAGGCCGCCTCGATGCCGTACGCCTGCTCACCGAAGAACGTGATGTTCAGGTAGTTCTCGAGAATGCCCTTCTTGCCCAGTTTGTTCTCGACCTGGATGGCGTACTTCAGCTCGCGGATCTTGCGGCCGAGTGTCTGCTGCGTGGCCTGGGCGACCTTCGACGGGTCGTCGCCGGCCTCCTCGACGAAGACGTTCTTCACGTACTGCTGCGTGAGCGTCGAGGCGCCCTGGGCGACACCGCCGCTCTGCGCGTTCTGGTTGAGCGCGCGCAGGATGCCCTTCGCGTCGATCGCGCCGTGCTGGTAGAAGCGCGAGTCCTCGATCGCGACGATGGCCTTCTGCATGTACGGCGAGATGTCCTTGAGCGGCACCACCGTGCGGTCGCGCGAGTAGACCGTGGCGATCTGTCCGCCCTGGTTGTCCAGGATGCTGGTCCGCTGGCTCAACGGCGGCCGCTTGAGATTCGCCGGAATCTCGTCGAACCCCTCGACCGATCCCTTGGCCGCAAGACCCAGCGCGCCCGCGGCGGGCATCGCGATTCCGGCCAGCACGGCTCCCGCGAGCACGCTGACACCGAGGAACTTGGCGGCCTGCTGAGTTGGCGACAGACCACCGCCGGAGCGCTTCTTTGCCATGAGTGCAGCCTAATCCGTAGTCCGCGGCGTTCCGGTAGAGCGGGTGCCCCATCGGATGCTCCATCGGGATGCTTCGCATGCCGAGTCGTGACATCCGGGGCCGTCGGACGGGTTCCGGGGCGGCCGGACGGGTGGTCCGGGCGGCCCGGTGACGCGGGCGACCGGGTCCTGCGGCCCTACGTGATGAATCGCCGGACAGGCGTATATGCCTTGGCCTAAGCTGCTCTCAACTGTCACAGAAGTGCGGTCGTGTGTCGCCGCCCGAATCCGCCACATGTGTCACCCCCCGCCCGTTCTGACCCACCCGAACTCCCCCTGGCCTGTCCGGATTCACCCGGATAAGTCACGTATGTCCTCAGCTCACTCCGTTGGGTGATCTGCCGCGTACGCATAGTCCGTTCGGACCATTCAAGATTGGGCCCGAAGGGGGTGTTGCGCTGTGGAGACCTTCCGTAACGTCCTCAACTGGCGGCGGTGAATATGCCGCCGCCGCCGTGGGGGAGCCTCGATTCGGGAGAGGACGGCGCCGGTATGGGCTGGGTAACCGACTGGAGTGCGCAGGCGGCCTGCCGCACTACCGATCCGGATGAACTGTTCGTACAAGGAGCAGCGCAGAACAGGGCCAAGGCGGTGTGCACCGGATGCCCGGTGCGGACCGAGTGCCTGGCCGACGCGCTGGACAACCGCGTCGAGTTCGGCGTGTGGGGCGGTATGACCGAGAGGGAGCGCCGCGCACTGCTGCGCAGGCGGCCCACCGTCACGTCGTGGCGCAGGCTGCTGGAGACCGCGCGCACGGAGTACGAGCGCGGAGTGGGTCTGCTGACCGTCGACGAGGACATCGAAGCGGCGGAGGAGGCGTTCGGGAGGTACGCGGCCGTGGGGTGACAGCCCCGGCCGGGTTCAGGGGGCAGGGCTCTTCGCCGCCATGCCCCGGAAGTGGCGCACCGGGCGGCAGCCCGCGGTCCTCGCGGTGTCGTGCGGCACGGGGCGGTACCGGGTGTGAGGGGCAGGCGCGAGCCTGCCCGCACCGGGCTTCCGGACGCGCCGAGCGCGCATCAGTACATGGCTTCCGTACACGTGCGCGGTCTGCGGGCGTTCAGGGCTTGCGTACGTACACGGCCTTGCGTACGTGCTGCGGTCTGCAGAGGTGCAGGGCCGGCGGACGTGCCGGGCTTGCGGAGGCGCGGGGCCCGCGAGGGGTCGGGGCGTGGACGCGTGCGCCGCTACGACGCCGTGGCCGGGCCATCGGCCGCCAGTCGGTCACCGATGTCCCGCAGGCCTGTGAGGTCGTGCACATCCCCGGGCAGCGCGGCCACCTCGGTCACGGCCACCTCGGGGTGGAGTGCGGTGAAACGGTCTCGTGTGCGCCGCTCGCGTGCGAGCAGTTGCATCCGCTCGGAGTGCATCCGCAGAAGGCCTGCGGTCAGCTGGTCCGACGTCAGTGGGTCGGGGCCGTCGGTGGAGGAAACGGAGCCGGGAGCCTCGGGAGGGGTACGCAGTCCATGCTTCCCGGCGCCCTGATCCACAATGCGGCGCTCGTCAAGATTTTCCCCACGGTGTCCGGAGAGCCCCGGATCCGTGGAAACTCCTGAGGACCCGGAGTCCTCGGCTTCGGCGCCGTCCACCGCGGTCACGGTTTCCGCGTCGTCCGCCGCCGCCGCGCCGGCCTCCGCGTCGTCGGTCGGCTCGGCCTCCAGGAACTCCGCCGCGGCGAGCGCCCGCTCGGCCGACAGTTGCGCGGCGCCGCTGCCGTGCACCCGGTTCAGCACCAGACCGGCGAGCGGCATGTCCTCGGCGGCCAGCCGCTCCACGAAGTACGCCGCCTCGCGCAGTGCGTCCCGCTCCGGGGCGGCCACCACGAGGAACGCCGTGCCGGGCGCCTGGAGCAGCCGGTACGTCGCGTCGGCCCGGGTCCTGAACCCGCCGAACATCGTGTCCATCGCGGCCACGAACGTCTGGACGTCCCGCAGCAGTTGTCCGCCGAGCAGCTTGCCCAGCGCGCCCGTCATCATCGACATGCCGACGTTGAGGAACTTCATCCCCGCCCGGCCGCCCACCTTCGCCGGCGCCATCAGCACCCGGATCAGCTTGCCGTCCAGGAAGGAGCCGAGCCGCTTGGGCGCGTCCAGGAAGTCCAGGGCCGACCGCGACGGCGGTGTGTCGACGACGATCAGGTCCCACTCGTCCCGGGCGCGCAGCTGGCCCAGCTTCTCCATCGCCATGTACTCCTGCGTACCGGCGAAACCGGCCGACAGGGACTGGTAGAAGGGGTTCTCCAGGATCGCCCGGGCCCGGTCCGGGTCGGCGTGCGCCTCGACGATCTCGTCGAACGTACGCTTCATGTCGAGCATCATCGCGTACAGCTCGCCGCCCGCTGACGCGTCGATGTCCTTCACCTGGCGCGGTGTGTTGTCCAGCGAGTCGATGCCCATCGACTGGGCCAGGCGGCGGGCCGGGTCGATCGTCAGGACGACGACCTTGCGGCCGCGCTCGGCGGCCCGCAGCCCCAGCGCGGCCGCCGTCGTGGTCTTGCCGACCCCGCCCGAGCCGCAGCACACGACGATCCGCGTGCGCGGATCGTCCAGCAACGGCTCGATGTCCAGCGCGCGCACCGGTTTCAGGGGGCGCGCGTCGTCGGAGTCCGGTGCCGCTTCGCGCGTCATGACATCCCCTGTTCCCGCAGCTCGGTGGCGAGTCGGTACAGCCCGGCCAGATCCATCCCCTCGGACAGGAAGGGCAGTTCGTGCAACGGTGGGCCCAGGCCGGTCAGCACCGCGCGCTGCTCCCGCTCCAGCGCGTACCGCTCCGCGTACTCGCCGGCCTGGTCGAGCAGAGGATCCACGAGGCGCTCCGCGAGACCGCCCTTGCGGGCCCCGCCGAGCCCGGCGGACGACAGCGACTTGGCGAGGGCCGTGCGCGGCACGCTGTTGCGTACGCGGTCCAGCGATGTGCCGTCGAGGAGGGCCGGACGCACCATGTTCACGATGACACGGCCCACCGGGAGACCGGCGCCGTGCAGCTCGGCGATGCCGTCCGCGGTCTCCTGGACCGGCATCTCCTCCAGGAGCGTCACCAAGTGCACGGCGGTCTCCGCCGACTTGAGGACGCGCATGACCGCCTGTGCCTGATTGTGTATCGGGCCGATCTTCGCCAGCCCGGCCACTTCGTCGTTCACATTGAGGAAGCGGGTGACGCGGCCGGTCGGTGGTGCGTCCATCACCACGTAGTCGTACGCGAACCGCCCCTGTTTGTCCTTCCGGCGGACCGCCTCGCAGGCCTTCCCCGTGAGGAGGACGTCGCGCAGGCCCGGCGCGACCGTCGTGGCGAAGTCGATGGCGCCGAGCTTCTTCAGGGCCCGGCCCGCGCCGCCGAGCTTGTAGAACATCTGGAGGTAGTCCAGCAGGGCCAGCTCGGGGTCGATGGCGAGTGCGTACACCTCCCCGCCGCCGGGAGCCACGGCGATCTTCCGCTCCTCGTACGGCAACGTCTCCGTCTCGAAGAGCTGCGCGATGCCTTGTCGGCCTTCCACCTCCACCAGGAGAGTGCGCTTTCCCTCGGTCGCGAGGGCCAGCGCGAGGGCAGCGGCGACCGTGGTCTTGCCGGTACCGCCCTTGCCGCTGACGACCTGGAGCCTGCTCACGTATTCGAGCCTAACCACTGGCGCGGGCGACTACGCAGGAGGCTGCCGTTCCCGGGGAGATGCCGGGGTTCCGCTCCGGGACACCGTCCGGGACAGGATCGGGGAAAGTCCCGGGTGAACCCGGGCAACGGCGGGCGGGAAGGCAGGTGGGAGTGGGGGAACGGTGCCGTCCGCGGCAGCGGATACAGTCGGCCCATGACGAAATGGGAATACGCGACCGTCCCGCTGCTGGTGCACGCCACGAAGCAGATTCTGGACACCTGGGGCGAGGACGGCTGGGAGCTCGTCCAGGTCGTGCCGGGACCGAACAACCCCGAGCAGCTGGTGGCCTACCTCAAGCGGGAGAAGGCGGCATGAGCGGCGGCGTCGTCGAAGCGAAGCTCGCGGAGCTCGGCCTGACCCTGCCGGAGGTCGTGCCTCCGCTTGCCGCGTACCAGCCCGCCGTCCAGTCCGGCGTGTACGTCTACACCGCCGGGCAGCTGCCGATGGTGGACGGAAAGCTTCCGGTGACCGGCAAGGTCGGGGCCGAGGTCACCGCGGAGGAGGCCAAGGAACTGGCGCGGACCTGCGCGCTGAACGCGCTGGCCGCCGTCAAGTCGGTTGCCGGTGACCTGGACCGCATCGCCCGTGTGGTCAAGGTCGTGGGCTTCGTCGCGTCGGCCTCCGACTTCACGGGGCAGCCCGGCGTGGTCAACGGCGCAAGCGAGCTGCTGGGTGCCGTCCTCGGGGACAAGGGCGTGCACGCCCGCAGCGCGGTGGGCGTCGCCGTCCTTCCGCTGGACGCGCCGGTCGAGGTCGAGATCCAGGTCGAGCTCACCGCAGGCTGATCCGGCGGGGCGCCTCTGCCCGTCGTGGGTCCGGATCGCATCCCGGCCCGCGGTGCTCGGGCGGGGCGCCTTTCGCCGGTGGGGGTGTCGAGGGTTCGGGCCCGGTGAGCGGCCCGCGGTGCCGCGGGGCGCCGTTCCCCGCTGCGGGCCGCGGCGTTCCTCCCGCTCCGCGCTTTGAGGGCCTCGGCGGTGCCCCGGGGACTCCCCGCCTGGAGGGCGCCGGGGTGCCGGCCGGTCTGCCCCTGTCCGCAGGGCGCACAGCGCTGGCCTCGAACATCTGCGCGTCAGCGACTACCCTCCGCAGCATGGCGAATGGTCAGTGGTACCCCCCGGAGTGGCCCGACCGCATCCGCGCGCTGGCGCACGGCGCTCTCACGCCGTCCACCCCGCGACGCGCCGCAACCGTCATGCTCCTGAAGGACGGGCCGGGCGCCGAGGGTCCCGCCGTCCACATGCTCCGCAGGCGTACGACGATGGCGTTCGCCGGCGGCGCCTACGCCTACCCCGGCGGTGGAGTGGACCCACGGGACCACGACCACGACCTGCATCCGCGCTGGGCGGGCCCCGCACTCGGCGAGTGGGCCGCGCGCCTGGGAGTGGAGGACGAGGCCGCCGCCCAGGCGATCGTCTGCGCCGCCGTCCGCGAGACGTACGAGGAGGCGGGCGTCCTGCTCGCCGGCCCGACTCCGGACACCGTGGTCGGAGACACGACCGCCGACGACTGGGAGGCCGACCGCGCCGCGCTGGTGGCCCGGGACGTCTCCTTCGGGGAGTTCCTGGAACGCCGCGGTCTGGTGCTGCGCTCGGACCTGCTCGCAGCCTGGACCCGCTGGATCACGCCGGAGTTCGAACCCCGCCGGTACGACACGTGGTTCTTCGTGGCCGCCCTTCCGCAGGGCCAGCGCACCCGGAACGCCTCCACGGAGGCCGACCGCACGGTCTGGATCCGCCCAGCGGACGCGGCCGCCCGTTACGACAAGGGCGACCTGCTGATGATGCCGCCGACCATTGCGACCCTGCGTCAGCTGGCCGGTCACGCATCCGCCGCCGACACACTGGCCGCGGCCGCCGTACGCGACCTGACGCCGGTGCTGGCCCAAGCGCACATGGAGGGGGACGAGTTGGTGCTCAGCTGGCCCGGCCACGACGAGTTCACCAAGCACATCCCGAACGGCCCGACCGGGGGAGCCTGAGATGACCACCGCCGACGCCCTTCCCGGCCAGCCGCGCGGCGGCGCCCTGTCCGGTCCCGCCACCGCCCGCGCGGTCAACGTCCTCGCGCCCAACGCCTCCCCGATGACCCTCGACGGCACCAACACCTGGATCGTGTCCGAACCGGACTCCGACCTCGCCGTCGTGATCGACCCGGGCCCGCTGGACGACGTCCATCTGCACAACGTCGTCACCACGGCCGAGAAGGCCGGCAAGCGGGTGGCACTGACGCTCCTCACACACGGCCACCCGGACCACGCCGACGGCGCGTCCCGCTTCGCCGAACTGACGCGGACGAAGGTCCGGGCCCTGGACCCGGCCCTCCGCCTGGGCGACGAGGGCCTGGCCGCGGGGGACGTCATCCGCGTCGGCGGCCTGGAGCTGGTCGTCGTACCGACGCCGGGGCACACCGGGGACTCGCTGTGCTTCCATCTGCCGGCCGACCGCGCGGTCCTCACCGGCGACACGATCCTCGGGCGCGGCACCACCGTCGTCGCGCACCCCGACGGGCGGCTCGGCGACTACCTGGACTCGCTGCGCAGGCTCCGTTCGCTCACCGTCGACGACGGCGTCCACACGGTGCTGCCCGGCCACGGCCCGGTCCTGGAGGACGCCCAGGGCGCCGTCGACTTCTACCTCGCCCACCGTGCCAACCGCCTCGCCCAGGTCGAGACGGCCGTCGAGAACGGCCACCGCAACCCCGCCGACGTCGTCGCGCACGTGTACGCGGACGTGGACCGCTCCCTGTGGCCCGCCGCGGAGCTGTCGGTCCGCGCCCAGCTCGACTACCTGGGCGAGCACGGCCTCATCTAGGGGTGCTCTGATCCAGGGTGCCCTGCCGGTCACGCCGGGCGAGCCCGGCGTGACCGGCGACGCCGCCCGGGGACGCGCGCGGTCCGGACATGGCCGAGGGGGCCCTTCCCTCCCGGGACGGGCCCCCTCGGCGTACGGGCTGTGAGTACGGCGTAGGCCGTACCGGCCGTGAGGTCAGCGCGAGCGCTTCGCCAGACGCTCCACGTCGAGCAGGATCACGGCGCGGGCCTCGAGGCGGAGCCAGCCGCGCTGGGCGAAGTCCGCAAGGGCCTTGTTGACCGTCTCGCGGGACGCGCCGACCAGCTGGGCCAGCTCTTCCTGCGTCAGGTCGTGCACCACATGGATGCCCTCCTCCGACTGCACGCCGAAGCGGCGCGACAGGTCGAGCAGGGCGCGGGCCACGCGGCCGGGGACGTCCGAGAACACCAGGTCGGACATCTGGTCGTTGGTCTTGCGCAGGCGCCGGGCTACGGCGCGCAGCAGTGCGGCGGCCACCTCGGGGCGGGCATTCAGCCACGGCTGGAGGTCGCCGTGGCCCAGGCCCAGCAGCTTGACCTCGGTCAGCGCGGTGGCGGTCGCCGTGCGCGGACCCGGGTCGAACAGCGACAGCTCGCCGATGAGCTCGCCGGGGCCGAGGACGGCCAGCATGTTCTCGCGTCCGTCCGGGGACGTGCGATGGAGCTTCACCTTGCCTTCGGTGACCACGTAGAGGCGGTCGCCCGGGTCGCCCTCGTGGAAGAGTGCGTCGCCGCGTGCGAGGGTCACCTCACTCATGGAGGCGCGGAGCTCCGCGGCCTGCTCGTCATCGAGCGCCGCGAAGAGCGGGGCGCGCCGCAGAACGTCGTCCACGAGTTCTCTCCTTGTCGACCTGCTCAGGGGACCGTGTTCCCCATTTTGCCGGACGGTCCAAACAGTGTGATCAGTCACAAGTCTGCCGCACCCGCGCCGCATGCTGTGCGGGAGGGGGCCAATTGGGGGCTCGTCCCGGAGGTCAGGGGCGGATGTCGGTGCCGGGCTTTAGGCTGGCCGGGTGTCCAAATCGCCGGTGAGAGCACAGGCCAAGGGGGCCGGGCAGGTGGTTGTACGCCGAAATTCCGCTGTGGGCGAACAGGCGGATGCCGAGAGAGCGAATCAGGCAAAAGAGACATCTTCGGCGTCGGCGGTGAGGGTGACGGCAGGGCAGACACGGAATGCGGCGACGGCAGGGAGGCTGGGGGCGTGAAGGAGCCGGGCTCTTCGAAGCGGGCGGCGTCCGCGAAGACGGCGGAAGCCGGACGGAAGGCGGCTTCCACGGAGGGGGCCGCGGCGGGCGAGGCCGTGGTGAGGAAGGCCGTGGTGAGGAAGCCCGCGGCCAAGAAGGCCGCCGCGGGGACGACCGGCGCCGGGAAGACCGCGGCCGCGGCTGCCACCAAGACTGCGGCTGAGAAGGCCACCGCGAAGAAGGCCACCCCGAAGAAGGCGGCTGCCAAGAGGGTGACTGCCGAGAAGGCCACCGCCAAGAAGGCGGCCCCCGCCGCGGCCGTCCCGGCGCGGGCGGCGGCCAAGCCCGAGTCCCGTACGGCGCTGGTGCGCCGGGCCCGCCGGATCAATCGTGAACTCGCCGACGTGTACCCGTACGCCCACCCCGAGCTGGACTTCGAGAACCCCTTCCAGCTGCTCGTGGCCACCGTGCTGTCCGCGCAGACCACCGACCTGAGGGTGAACCAGACGACCCCGGCGCTCTTCGCCAAGTACCCGACCCCGGAGGACCTGGCGGCGGCCAATCCCGAGGAGGTCGAGGAGCTGATCCGGCCGACCGGGTTCTTCCGCGCCAAGACCAAGTCGATCATGGGCCTCGCCACCGCGCTGCGGGACGAGTTCGGCGGCGAGGTGCCGGGCCGGCTGGACGACTTGGTCAAGTTGCCGGGCGTGGGCCGCAAGACCGCCTTCGTGGTGCTCGGGAATGCCTTCGGTGTCCCCGGGATCACGGTCGACACCCACTTCGGACGACTCGTACGCCGCTGGAAGTGGACCGAGGAGACCGACCCGGACAAGGTCGAGGCGGCGATCGGCGCGCTCTTCCCGAAGAGCGACTGGACGATGCTGTCGCACCGCGTGATCTTCCACGGCCGACGGATCTGCCACGCCCGCAAGCCCGCGTGCGGCGCCTGCCCGATCGCCCCGCTCTGCCCCGCGTACGGGGAGGGCGAGACGGACCCGGAGAAGGCGAAGAAGCTGCTCAAGTACGAGAAGGGCGGTCTGCCGGGCCAGCGGCTGAAGCCCCCGCCGGACTACCCCGGCATCCCCGCGGCTCCGCTGGGGGCCCTGTGACGGGGCTCCCGGGGCCTTCCCGGGGCCGCCTGCACCGTTCCCGCGGCCTCCCATGCCTCCCGCGCATCTCCCGCGGCCTCCCGTGCCCCTCCCCGGGTCTCCCTCGCCTCACCACGGGACTTCCGCGTCCCGACACGGGGCTCCCGGAACCCTTCACGGTGCGGGCGGAACGATCCGCGGGCCCTCGTACGTTGTGCCCTGACGGACGGGGGTGCCCATGACGCATGCCAGCAATACCCAAGGCGGCCAGGTGGCCGTCACCACGGAAGGGCTGCCCGGGTGGCTGGACCCGGTCGTGCGCGCCGCGGAGACGGTGGAGCCGCCGCAGCTGAGCCGCTTCCTGCCGCCGGAGGACGGCGCGGGCCGGCAGTCGGCCGTGCTGATCCTGTTCGGCGAGGGCGAGCGCGGTCCCGAGCTGCTCCTCATGGAGCGCGCCGGGTCCCTGCGCTCGCACGCCGGGCAGCCGTCGTTCCCGGGCGGTGCCCTCGATCCGGAGGACGGCGACCCCAAGGCCGAGGGGCCGCTGCGCGCGGCGCTGCGCGAGGCCGAGGAGGAGACCGGGCTCGATCCGCGCGGCGTCCAGGTCTTCGGCGTGCTCCCGAAGCTCTACATCCCGGTGAGCGAGTTCGTGGTCACACCCGTGCTCGGCTGGTGGCGCACGCCGAGCCCCGTAGGCGTCGTCGACCCCGCCGAGACGGCCCGGGTCTTCACGGTTCCCGTGGCGGATCTCACTGACCCGGCGAACCGGGCGACGACGGTGCACCCGAGCGGCCACCGGGGCCCGGCATTTCTGGTCGAATCGGCCCTGGTCTGGGGTTTCACGGCCGGTGTGATCGACCGCATCCTGCACTACGCGGGCTGGGAGCGACCATGGGACCGCACCAAGCAGGTCCCACTCGACTGGCGGTCATGACAAGGTGACGTCCGTGAACGTGCTGGACATCCTGTTGCTCGTCGCCGCCGTGTGGTTCGCGATCGTGGGCTATCGCCAGGGCTTCGTCGTCGGCATCCTGTCGGTGATCGGCTTCCTGGGCGGCGGCCTCGTCGCCGTCTACCTCCTGCCGGTGATCTGGGACTACGCCACGAACGACGCCACGGTGAGCACGACGGCCGCGGTCGTCGCGGTCGTCGTCGTGATCATCTGTGCCTCCGTGGGCCAGGCGCTCACCACCCATCTGGGCAACAAACTGCGCCGGCACATCACCTGGAGCCCCGCGCGCGCCCTGGACGCCACCGGCGGCGCGCTCGTCAACGTGGTGGCGATGCTGCTGGTCGCCTGGCTGATCGGCTCAGCACTCGCGGGCACCACCCTGCCGACCCTCGGCAAGGAGGTGCGCAACTCGAAGGTCCTGCTCGGTGTCTCGCGCGCCCTTCCGACCCAGGCCAACACCTGGTTCGCCGACTTCTCGTCGGTCCTCGCGCAGAACGGCTTCCCGCAGGTCTTCACCCCGTTCGCGAACGAGCCCATCAACGAGGTCCAGCCCCCCAACCCGGCGCTGGCCAACAGTCCCGTCGCGTCCCGCGCCCAGCGGTCCATCGTCAAGGTCGTCGGCACCGCAACGGGCTGCGGCAAGGTCCTCGAAGGCAGCGGGTTCGTGTTCTCCGACCGCCGCGTCATGACCAACGCGCACGTGGTGGGCGGCGTCGACGAGCCCACCGTGCAGATCGGCGGCGAGGGACGGCGCTACGACGCCAAGGTCGTCCTCTACGACTGGCGCCGTGACATCGCCGTACTCGACGTGCCGGACCTGAAGGTGAAGCCGCTGAAGTTCACCTCCCAGGACGGCAGCAGCGGCAGCAGCGCGATCGTCGCGGGCTTCCCGGAGAACGGCTCGTACGACGTCCGCCCCGCGCGCGTACGCGGCCGGATCACCGCCAACGGCCCGGACATCTACCACCGCGGCACCGTTCGCCGTGACGTGTACTCGCTCTACGCGACCGTGCGCCAGGGCAACTCCGGCGGCCCGCTGCTCACGCCCGACGGCAAGGTGTACGGCGTGGTCTTCGCCAAGTCCCTCGACGACGCCCAGACCGGCTACGCCCTTACCGCCGACGAGGTCCGCCCGGATATCGAGGCGGGGCTCAAGGCAAGCCAGCAGGTCGACAGCCAGGGATGCGCGCTGTAGCAAGCCCGCACGACGCGCCTGGAGCCCCGGGCACGGATTCCGCGGGCACGGTGCCGTGGGACGACCGGGCGCGTACGGCCCGGTCCACCGTGCCGTAGGCCCACGCGGCTACCGGGGTCGCCCAGACCGCCCGTACGGTGCAGGTCCGGTGCGCCCCGCGCGGCCCACCGGATCCGCACGGTCTGCGGATCTGCGCCGTCTGCGTCGCGTCCGTACGCCCGCCCAGGGCTGGTGAGGCCTGGCCCGCCTCGCGCCCCGCGTGCCCACGCCCGCGTGCGGGCGCGCCAACAGCACGTGTCCGGAAAGGTGTACGCCGGAAAAGAGGTACGTCCGAGAGGTCGACGTCAGCCGCGTACGTGTCGCAGCCGGGCCGAGACCCAGCGGGCCCTGCGGCGCAGGATGTGGGGAATGCCCAGCCGGGGGTCGTCCGGGCCCTGCGTCTGCGGGCCACCCCTTCGGTGGGAACTCAGCGCCGCGGCCGAGCGGCGGTTGCGTGCTGCGTCACTGTAGTCGTGCGTCCAGCCCATACCCCGACGTCTGCCCGTGCCTCATGGTCGGTAACCGCCTCCGCGGCGTCCAATTGGCCTATGCGCCAGGCAATTGGCCGTTCGTAGGACAGTCGTTCCCGTCCGCTCACCGGCCATCACGGTCGGCGACCGGCCGGAGCCCGTCGGACGCCGGGTCCACGGCTGTCCCGTGACCGGCCGGCTGACCGCAACCCGGGCTGATCAGCGGTCAGGTTCCGGATCCTTCAACCAGTTGATGAGCTCGGTCGAGAAGGCCACCGGGTCCTCCTCGTGCGGGAAGTGCCCCAGGCCGTCGAAGAGGCGCCAGCGGTACGGGGCTTCGACGTACTCGCCGGAACCCGCGGCGCTGCGCGTGCGCATGACCGGGTCCAGCGAGCCGTGCAGATGCAGTGTCGGCACCCGCACCGGCCGCTTCATCCGGCGGTTGAACTGGAAGCCGTCGGGGCGGGCCAGCGAGCGGACCATCCACCGGTACGGCTCGATCGAGCAGTGCGCGGTCGAGGGGATGCACATCGCCCGGCGGTAGGCCTGCACCGCCTCGTCGTCGGGCATCCGCGGCCCGGACCATTCGCGGATCAGACGGCCCACCAGGGCGCCTTCGTCCGCGACGAGTTGACGCTCCGGCAGCCACGGCCGCTGGAAGCTCCAGATGTGGGACCCGGCGGCGGTCTGCTTGACGTCGGACAGCATCGCCGAGCGCCAGCGCCGGGGGTGCGGCATGGAGGCGACCGCGAGGCGGCGTACGAGCTTGGGGCGCATTACGGCGGCCGTCCAGGCGAGATAGCCGCCCAGATCGTGCCCGACGAGCGCCGCGTCCGGTTCGCCGAGCGAGCGTACGACTCCGGTGATGTCGAGTGCGAGGTTCGCCGGGTCGTAGCCCCGGGGCGTGCGGTCGCTGCCGCCGACCCCGCGCAGGTCCATCGCGACCGCGCGGAAACCGGCGTCGGCGAGGGCGACCAGCTGATGCCGCCAGGCCCACCAGAACTGCGGGAAGCCGTGCAGCAGAAGCACGAGCGGCCCGTCGCCCAGTTCCGCGATGTGGAAGCGCGCGCCGTTGGCGGCGACGTCGCGGTGGGTCCAGGGGCCCTCGATGCGGACGGCCGAGGGACCCCCGGGCGAGGTGGTGGCGGGGTCGGTCATGAAGACGAGCGTGCCACAGCGGGGGCCGACTCACCGACACGGACGGGCAGGGCGTCGGCCGGAGCCGTGGGCCGCGGGTGCGGTTTGGCGTTCTGCAGGATCGCCGCGGTCTCCTTGGCCGAGGCGACGGCCTTCTGCGGGCCCCCGCCCTTCTTGGCCTTCTTCGCGAAGACCACACCGATCAGGGCGGCCAGGCCCGCCACGAGGACGTTCGCAGCGAAGGAGAGCAGGAAGCACACGGCCAGGTGCCAGCCGCTCCACGCGTTGATGCCGTAGGCGAGGGCGAAGCTCAGCATCGGCAGGGAGAAGATCAGCACCGCGCCGGCGACCGTGAAGGCGCCGCCGCTGACCGCACCGCGCTTGACGTCCTGGCGCAGCTGGGCCTTGGCCAGCGCGATCTCGTCGTGCACCAACGCCGACATCTCACTGGTCGCCGATGCGACCAGCTGGCCGATGGTGCGTTCGGCGCCGACGGGGCCGTCGGGTGCGGTCATCGCGTTCTCCCTCTCTTCTCTTCTTGTGCGCTTGTGCCCGTGTGCCTCGTGGGCATGGCGTGGACGAGCGTCGCATACGTGCTTTCGCGGGCACGGGCCCGAGCGCGCGTATGCGGACGTGCGTCGCGTGCGCGCCGGTCGTCCGCCGCGCACACGCTGCTTTCCGTTCCGTATGCGCCGCTGATGTCAGATCATGCCGGACTGTGGTCCCCGGCGCTTCCCTCGGAGGTCGTACGTGCGCTGACGTCGGCCGCGATCCTGCGGTGTTCGGCCGCCTTGCGCTCGTAGATCTCCGCCATCCGCAGGTGGTACGCGGGGTTGTCCTCCTCATAGATGTCCGGGACGCCGTCCTGGTCCTCGTCGCGCTCCTCCTCCGCGCACAGCGCGCGGTACTTGCGGTCCCGGAGCTTGAGCAGGACGCCGGACACGGTGGCCGCTATGAGGGAGCCCATGAGGACGGCGGCCTTGACCTCGTCGGTGAGGGTGGCGTTCCCGGTGAAGGCGAGCTCGCCGATGAGGAGCGAGACGGTGAAGCCGATTCCGGAGAGGGACGCGACGGCGAAGACGTCGGGCCAGGCCAGGTCCTCGGACAGGGACGCCTTGGTGAAGCGGGCCGTGAGCCAGGTACCGCCGAAGATGCCGACCGCTTTGCCGACCACCAGGCCGAGGACCACGCCGAGCGTCTCGGGCCTGGTGAAGACGTCGGCGAGTGCGCCGCCGGAAACCACCACACCCGCGCTGAACAGTGCGAACAGAGGGACGGCGAGGCCCGCCGAGACGGGCCGGACGATGTGCTCGATGTGCTCGCCGGGGGAGTGCTCCTCGCCCTCCTCCCTGGTGCACCGCAGCATCAGGCCCATCGCGACACCGGCGATCGTGGCGTGGACGCCGCTGTTGTACATCAGACCCCAGATCACCAGGGCCAGCGGGATGTAGACGTACCAGCCGCGCACCCGCTTCCTGAGCAGCAGCCAGAAGACGACGAGACCGAGGACCGCGCCGCCGAGCGCGGCGAAGTTCAGCCGGTGGGTGAAGAAGATCGCGATGATCATGATCGCGAAGAGGTCGTCGACGACCGCGAGGGTCAGCAGGAACGCCCGGAGCGCCGAGGGCAGCGAGGTGCCGATGACCGCGAGCACGGCGAGGGCGAAGGCGATGTCGGTCGCCGTGGGCACGGCCCAGCCGTCGGGCGAGCCGTGGCCCGCGAGGTTGACGAGGAAGTAGACCAGGGCGGGCATGACCATGCCGCAGACCGCGGCGATCACCGGGAGCGCGGCGGCCCTGGGGTCGCGCAGATCGCCGGCGACCAGCTCGCGCTTCAGCTCGATCCCGGCCACGAAGAAGAAGATCGCGAGCAGCCCGTCGGCGGCCCAGTGCTGGACCGACAGATCCAGGCCGATGGCCGCGGGGCCGAAGTGGAACTGGCCGGCGGCCGCATAGCTGCCGCTCAGCGTGTTCGCCCAGACCAGCGCGGCGATCGCGGCGAGGAGGAGCAGGACACCGCCGACGGTCTCGGCGCGCAGCGCGTCCGCCACGAAGGTGCGCTCGGGGAGCGACAGCCGTCCGAAGACGCTGCGGCCGTTCCGGCGGCCGGCGCTGGACCTGCTGGTGGTGGGCGCGGGCACGTCGAAGACCTCCGGTTCGTTTGCACGTCCGGCCCCGAAGGCGGGCCGCACGTACAAGCCTCAAAAACGGGTCGCTGACTCCTCCGCGACTCCATTTGCCGACCAGACTTCCCGGCACACCCAGACATTCAGCCTACCGGGTGATCGCACAGCGTTCGCGACGATCTTCGCGTTCACGAAGAAAAGGTGCACAGGGCCTGGTGCGGCCCGGCGAGAGCTGCGCCCGGAGTGCCCCCGCAGTCATGGCCGACGGAGACCCTCGGGCGAGGACACTCTGGCCCGGTTGGCGGAATGGCCGGCCTCCCCGGTTGGCGGATGGCCGGCTTCGGGGAGTGGGGGGCTTGGGGGCGAAAGCCCCGAGGCGCTGAGTGGAGGGGTACGGAGTCCTCGAGCCGCGGGGCGGGGAGGTGCGGAGGCTGCGAGGGCGCCGGGGCTCAGGGGGGAGGCCTCGAGGTACTGAG
This sequence comes from Streptomyces sp. NPDC002004, assembly GCF_053593975.1. Taxonomy (NCBI): domain Bacteria; kingdom Bacillati; phylum Actinomycetota; class Actinomycetes; order Kitasatosporales; family Streptomycetaceae; genus Streptomyces; species Streptomyces sp. NPDC002004. The sequence continues at coordinate 190,003 of NZ_JBSFDP010000010.1, read as the reverse complement.
ACGCGAAGACCCCAGGTCCTCGAAGGCGCGGGAGACTCCGAGACGCCGGGGCGAGACGGCGCAGGTGCGCGGAGGCCCTGAGGGCTCCGGCGTCGCGGGAGCAAGGAGGCCTCAAGGGCTCCGGCGTCGCGGGGGCAAGGAGGCCTCAAGGGCTCCGGCGTCGCGGGGGCTCGAGGGCTCCCAAGGCGCGGAGGGCCCGTGGGCTCCGGAGGCGGCCCGCTTCTGTCGGTGTGGGGGCAGAAGACCGTACCCCCACACCGACAGGCGGGTGGGATGAGGCGGGGCTCAGTCCTCCGCGGGCGCGGCCGGGAGCTTGGACTGGATCAGCTCCATGACCGACGAATCCGTGAGCGTGGTGACGTCTCCGAGCTCCCGGTTCTCGGCCACGTCACGCAGCAGCCGCCGCATGATCTTCCCGGAGCGGGTCTTCGGCAGCTCGGCCACCGGCAGAATCCGCTTGGGCTTGGCGATCGGTCCGAGCGTGGTGCCCACGTGGTCCCGGAGTGCGGCCACGAGACCGGCGTCCTCGGCGTCCGCCGATCCCCGCAGGATCACGAACGCCACGATGGCCTGGCCGGTCGTCTCGTCCGCCGCACCGACCACGGCCGCCTCGGCGACCGCCGGGTGCGACACGAGGGCCGACTCGACCTCGGTCGTCGAGATGTTGTGCCCGGACACCAGCATCACGTCGTCGACGCGGCCGAGCAGCCAGATGTCCCCGTCCTCGTCCTTCTTGGCACCGTCGCCGGCGAAGTACTTGCCCTCGAAGCGTGACCAGTACGTGTCGAGGAACCGCTGGTCGTCGCCCCAGATGGTGCGAAGCATGGACGGCCACGGCTCGGTGAGCACGAGGTAGCCACCGCCGCCGTTCGGGACCTCGCGGCCCTCGTCGTCGACGACGGTCGCGGAGATGCCCGGCAACGGCCGCTGCGCGGACCCCGGCTTGGCCTCGGTGACCCCGGGCAGCGGCGAGATCATCATCGCGCCGGTCTCGGTCTGCCACCACGTGTCCACGATCGGCGTCGTGTCGGCGCCGATGTGCTTGCGGTACCAGATCCAGGCCTCGGGGTTGATCGGCTCGCCGACCGAGCCCAGCACCCGCAGGCTGCTGAGGTCGAACTTCGCGGGGATGTCGTCGCCCCACTTCATGAACGTACGGATGGCGGTCGGCGCCGTGTAGAGGATCGTGACCCCGTACTTCTGCACGATCTCCCAGAACCGCCCCTGGTGCGGGGTGTCCGGCGTGCCCTCGTACATCACCTGCGTGGCGCCGTTGGCCAGCGGCCCGTAGACGATGTACGAGTGGCCCGTGACCCAGCCGACGTCGGCGGTGCACCAGTAGACGTCGGTCTCGGGCTTGAGGTCGAAGACCGCGTGGTGGGTGTACGCCGTCTGCGTGAGGTAGCCGCCGGAGGTGTGCAGGATCCCCTTCGGCTTACCCGTGGTCCCGGACGTGTACAGGATGAACAGCGGCTGCTCGGCGTCGAACGCCTCGGGTGCGTGCTCGGTGCTCTGCCGCTCGACGACCTCGTGCCACCACACGTCGCGGCCCTCGGTCCAGGCGACCTCCTGGCCCGTGCGGCGCACGACGAGCACGTGATCGACGTTGTCCACGCGGTCGAGCGCCTCGTCGACCGCGGGCTTGAGCGCGGACGGCTTGCCGCGCCGGTATCCGCCGTCGGAGGTGATGACGACCTTGGCGTCGGCGTCCTTGATCCGCGTCGCGAGCGCGTCCGCGGAGAAGCCGCCGAAAACGACCGAGTGCGCGGCGCCGATCCGCGCGCAGGCCAGCATCGCGACGGCGGTCTCCGGGATCATCGGCATGTAGACCGCGACCCGGTCGCCCGCGCGGACGCCGAGTTCGAGCAGCGCGTTGGCCGCCCGGCTGACCTCGTCCTTCAGCTCGGCGTAGGTGAGGGCCCGGCTGTCGCCCGGCTCGCCCTCGAAGTGGATCGCGATGCGGTCGCCGTGGCCCGCCTCGACATGCCGGTCCACGCAGTTGTACGCGACGTTGAGTTTTCCGTCGGCGAACCACTTCGCGAACGGCGGATTCGACCAGTCCAGCGTCTCGGTCGGCTCGGTGTGCCAGGTCAGCCGACGGGCCTGCTCGGCCCAGAAGCCGAGCCTGTCAGCCTTGGCCCGTTCGTACGCCTCCGCGGTGACGTTGGCGTGCGCGGCCAGGTCGGCGGGTGGCGCAAACCTGCGCTCTTCCTTGAGCAGGTTGGCCAGGCTCTCGTTGCTCACGACATCTCCCTTTCCCGGGGTGTCCGTTGTGTCCCGCGCCACAGCTCACCAGACACAAGCCCCCGGTGACAAGAGCCGACAGGGAAATTGGTTTAGACCTCTCTGTGTTCGTGGGTTGCGGTGGTGGTGGGCCCGGGCGGTCGGGTACCCCGGGCCCACCACGGTCACGCCCCGCGGCCCCCGCCGGCCGCCGCCGTCACCTGGTCGAACGCCTTCCGGTCCTCCGTCAGCAGATACGCCTGCGCCTCCCCCACGTGGAAGTACATCCCGTGCAGTTCGAGCGACCCCTCGGCCAGACGCCGTGCCACCGACGCGTGAGCCCGCAGGTGCTCCAGCTGCTGCACCACATTGGTCAGGCACAGCTGCTCCACGGCGTCCGCCGGCGCCCGGGCGGTGAGCCCCGCCCGTGGACGGTCCGCGTCCTTCATCCGCTCCAGGCTCGGCAGCCCGTGCCTCAACCACCGTGAGAGCGGTGTCCCGCCCTCGCCGTCGGGCGGTGAGCTCAGCAGCGCCTGCATCGCCCCGCACCCGGAGTGCCCGCACACGGTGATGGACCGCACCTCCAGCACGTCCACCGCGTACTCGATGGCCGCGGCCACCGAGTCGTCGCCGCTCTCCGCGCCCGGCAGCGGCACCAGATTCCCCACGTTGCGTACGACGAACAGGTCGCCCGGGCCACTGGACGTGATCATCGACGTGACCAGGCGGGAGTCGGCACAGGTGAGGAACAGCTGGGCGGGCCGCTGTCCCTCCCGGGCAAGCCGGGCCAGTTCGTCACGCATCAGAGGAGCCGTGTCGCGCTGGAAGACACCGAGGCCCCGGGCCAGCTGGTGCCCGCTCGGCTGTCCGCCGGACGGTGCTGCACGGGGGCGGTCGCAATGGTGGTTGCGCCAGGGCGTCCAGGGCCGGCAGCACGAGTTCTTGCGGCCCGCGGGCGTCGTGGCCGCCCGCTGCCGGGCCCGTCCGGTGATCTCCACCGAACCGCCCCGGGCGACATGCCCGGTACGCCAGTCCTGAAGCGACTCGTACGCGGCATGGTCCATGAACGATCCGTCCAGCTCCACCACCGTGCGCGCCCCCGAGGGGATGTGGTGCAGCGCCCTGCTCAGCCGGGGCACGGCGAGGAAGGTCAACTGTCCTCTTACGCGTACATGGTGCACTCCCTCTTTCTGGTTCTCCTCGTGGGTGATGCGGGTACGGGCGAGCCGGTGCAGGGCGACGGCGACGGCGGCGGCGATCCCGAGGGCGACGCCTGGCAGGACGCCGAGGAACACCACGCCCGCCGTCGTGACCACATACACCAGCACCTCACGGTGGCGGGTCACCGTGCGGATGTGATGCAGGGAAACCATCTGGATGCCGATCGCCATCACGAGGGCGGCGAGTGAGGCGAGTGGAATCAGCTCCAGAAGGGGGACCATCAGCAGTGCGGCCGCTACTACCCAAACGCCGTGCAGCATCGTGGAGTTCCGGCTCACGGCACCGGCCTTCACATTCGCCGTACTGCGCACCGCGACCCCGGCGACGGGCAGTCCGCCCAGTGCGCCCGACAGCATGTTCGCGGCGCCCTGCCCGAGTAGTTCGCGGTCGAGATCGGAGCGGATCGGGCGGTCGTGGAGGTCCTCACGTCCGGTGGCGATCTTGTCCACGGCGACCGCGCCGAGGAGCGACTGGACGCTGCACACGAGCGTGATGGTGAGCACGGCGGCCGCGATACCGAGCGCCGTGCCGTCCGGAAGGCCGGCCAGGGTGTGGCTGGACCAGGACGGCAGGTCCACCCTCGGCACGTCGAGTCCGGCGAGCGCGGCGGCGGCGGTGGCTCCGGCCACGGCGACCAGCGCCGCGGGCACGGTCCGGGCGAAGGTGCCGACCCGGCCCGGGATCCGGGGCCAGAGCAGCAGCAGTGCCAGTGTCAGCGCGCTCATCGACAGCGCGGCCGGATGCGGGTGGGCCACCTGGGCGGGCAGGGCGCGGAGATCGTCGGGGACGGAACTGTGCGGGGAGCCGCCCAGCACGATGTGGAGCTGGGCGACGGCGATCGTGACGCCGATGCCGGCGAGCATGCCGTGCACGACGGCGGGACTGACGGCGAGCGCGGAGCGCGCCACACGCAGGCAGCCCAGGGCGAGTTGGGCGACGCCTGCCAGCACGGTGATGGCACAGGTCGTGCGCCAGCCGTAGCGCTGGATGAGGTCGGCCGTGACGACGGTGAGTCCGGCGGCGGGTCCGGTCACCTGGAGGGGTGAGCCGCCGAGCCGGCCGGCCACCAGGCCGCCGACGGCGGCGGCGACGAGGCCTGCCTGGAGCGGGGCTCCGGTGGCGAGGGCGATGCCGAGCGAGAGCGGCAGTGCGATGAGGAAGACGGCGAGCGATGCGGACAGGTCGGCGCCGGAGATCCGGGATCCGCGTGGACGTCCCGGCGGCGGGCTGTGGGGCTGGTGGGTGCGTGCGGTGCCGGTCGGGCCGGCGGTGCGTGTAGGCGTGAAGGCTGGCATGTTTCCCGTCTCCTCCGGGCGGCGCGGTCGCGGAACAGGGGGCCCGGTCGTGCCGGGCGTCGCGGCCGTGGGTCACGGCGTGCAGCGGCGGGACAACTCAACTCTTAGTAAATGAATCGTAATGCAGAGTAAAGTTCTCGACTGGATTTTCCTCGCAAATGGGGCATCCATTCACTCGCAAGAATGAATAAATAATTTGATCGGCTTGTCATACTTTTTCCTTCGATCTTCCGTGCGAGGTTGGCGGCGCCGTCGGCATTTCTCCGTATATGCCGCAAGAGCTCGCTGAGTCGAAGGAAGAAGGTGGGCAATGATGGGCGCCACCGAGAGGATCGCCGCGGCCGCCACCGCTGCCGCTGCCTGCGCCGCGGCGCTCGCGGGCTGCTCGGGCGGCACGGGTGGTGCCCGTACGGGTGCCACCGGCGCCGTGAAGGGTGCCCCGGCCCCGCAGGGGGCGATCCGCCTGATCGGCGACGGATCCACCGCGTTCACCGGGCGGCAGCCGCACCTGCCGCGTCCGGAGCAGCTGAAGCCGGGTCAGAAGCCCCCGCAGTTCGTGGTGTTCTCCTGGGACGGTGCGGGGGAGGACAAGCAGAAGCTGTTCTCGCACTTCCGCAAGCTGGCCAAGGACAACCACGCGACCATGACGTTCTTCCTCAGCGGCCTGTATCTGCTGCCCGAGGACAAGAGGGACCTGTACGACCCGCCGAAGCACGCGCCCGGCAGCTCGGAGATCGGCTTCAACACCCTCCAGGGCATCAAGGACACCGTCGATCAGCTCCGGGCCGCCTGGCTCGAGGGCAACGAGATCGGCACCCACCTCAACGGCCACTTCTGCGGCTCGGACGGCGGGGTCGGCACCTGGTCCGTGGAGGACTGGAAGAGCGAGATCAGCCAGGCCAAGTCGTTCGTGAAGACCTGGCGGACCAATACGGGGATGAAAACGGCGGCCCCGCTGCCCTTCGACTACGACAAGGAGCTCATCGGCGGGCGCACCCCGTGCCTGGAAGGAGGGGAGAACTTCCGGAAGGCGGCCGAGGACCTGGGTTTCCGGTACGACACGAGCGGCGTCGACAACCAGGTCTGGCCCGACAGGAAGGACGGCCTCTGGGACCTGTCCATGCAAATGGTGCCGACGCCGGGCCGGATCAACGAGACGGTCTCCATGGACTACAACTTCATGGCCAACCAGTCGGGCACCGCGAGCCAGGGCGACCCGGACCTGTACGCCTACTGGGGCGACCAGATGCGCGACTCGCTCCTCAAGGGGTTCCAGCGCGCGTACGACGGCAACCGGGCGCCGCTGGTCATCGGCAGCCACTTCGAATCCTGGAACGGCGGCACGTACATGCGTGCCCTCGACGAGACCATCGAGAAGGTGTGCACCCAGCGCGAGGTGCGCTGTGTCTCCTTCCGGCAGCTCGCCGACTGGCTCGACGCCCAGGACCCCCGGACGCTGGACAAGCTGCGCAAGCTCGACGTCGGCCAGGCGCCGAAGGCCGGCTGGGCGTCCTATCTGTCCGCCGAGCCGGCCCCCGCGCCCAAGGGGGCACCGGGCGCCCAGGCGCTCAAGCCGGCTGAGGGGCGCTGACCTCGCCCGACTCGGCCAGCACAAATCCGGGGTCGACCTGTGCGGCCAGGTCGGTACCGGTCTTCGCGTTGGCCCAGCCCTGTGCGTTCTTGAGGTGGAAGTGCACCATCTGGCGCGTGTAGCGCGCCCAGTCCCGATGCTCGTACGTCGCGTCGGCGGCGCCCTGAAGGGTGCGCAGGGCCTCGCGGTTGGCCTCCTCGAGGAGCGCGAAACGGGGCGGGCGGCCCTTCTCCATGGAGCGCACCCAGTCGGAGTGCCCGACGGTCACCAGGAGGTCGTCGCCCGCCTCCTGGCGCAGGAAGTCGATGTCGTCCTGACCCTGCACCTTGTTGCCGACGACCTTCAGGGCGACGCCGAAGTCCCGTGCGTACTCCTTGTACTGCCGGTAGACGGAGACGCCCTTGCGGGTCGGCTCGGCCACCAGGAAGGTCATGTCGAAGCGCGTGAACATGCCGGACGCGAAGGAGTCCGAGCCCGCGGTCATGTCGACGACGACGTACTCGTCCCGGCCGTCGACGAGGTGATTCAGGCACAGCTCCACCGCGCCCGTCTTGGAGTGGTAGCAGGAGACGCCGAGGTCGGCCTCGGTGAACGGGCCGGTGACCATCAAACGCACGGTGCCGCCGTCGAGTTCCACGGTCCTCGCGCACGCCTCGTACACCGGATTGGTCTCGCCCACCCGCAGCAGCCGGGACCCCTCGCCGGGCGGAGTCGTCTTGATCATCGTCTCGGCGGAGCCGATGCGCGGGTTGGAGCCGCGCAGATAGTCCTTGATCAGCGGCAGCCGGGCACCCATCGCGGGGAGTGCGGCGGCGGCGTCCTCGTCGAGTCCGAGCGCGGGTCCCAGGTGCTGGTTGATGTCGGCGTCGACGGCCACGACGGGGGCGCCCGTGGTGGCGAGGTGGCGGATGAAGAGCGAGGACAGGGTGGTCTTGCCGCTGCCGCCCTTCCCGACGAAAGCAATTTTCATGTTCAGAAAGCGTAGTGTGACGCGGGTCTCATCCGTCGGTGGGCGTGAAGAAGACCACTCCTTTGTGGGGTGGGGCCGCCGTGGTGCGTAATGTCGTACTCATGAGTACGACAGGCGCGACCGCCGAAGACCCCCTTGCCGCACTGGGGGCCCTCCCCGGTGTGGCCGATTCCGTGGACTCCGTGCGCAAGGCAGTGGACCGGGTCTACGGGCACCGGATCATGCGGCGCCGCAGCAATGCGATCACCTCCGAGGCGGCGCTGCGCGGAGCGCGCGGTTCCGCCGCGCTGTCCGGCGCCGACTGGGCCTTGGAGGAGGTGCGCAGGCGTACCGACTTCAGCGGGGACGCCGAGGCGCGCATCGTCGGTGCCGCGCTGCGGCTGACGGCCGAGGCGGGTCAACTGCTGTCCATCTGGCGCCAGTCGCCGCAGCGGGTGCTGGCGCGGCTGCACCTCGTCGCGGCTGCCGACAACACCGACCGGGTGGGCCGGCCGCGCAGGGACGGCGAGCCCGTGGACGAACCCCTCATCGAGCTGCCGCTGCCCGGCGCCGACGAGGTGGCGGGCCGCCTCGAAGGGCTCTCGCAGCTGATCATCGCGGGCAGCTCGGCCCCGGCGCTGGTGACGGCGGCCGTGGTCCATGGCGAGCTCATGGCGCTGCGCCCGTTCGGCTCCCACAACGGCCTCGTCGCCCGTGCGGCCGAGCGCATCGTCCTGGTCGGCAGCGGCCTGGACCCGAAGGCCGTCTGCCCGGCCGAGGTGGGCCACGGCGAGCAGGGTCGTGCGGCCTACGCGGGCGCCCTGGAGGCCTACGCGTCCGGCACGCCCGAAGGGGTGGCCGCATGGATCGCCCACTGTGCGCGGTCGGTCGAGCTGGGGGCCCGCGAGTCGACGGCGGTCTGCGAGGCTCTGCAGCGCGGCGCGGCGTAGGGGGACGCGGGGGAGCACCTCCGGCACATCCGCCTCATCGGCCTCGGAACTCCTGTACGCCGCTCGCACCCGTCCGACATCGGGTGAGCGATTGCGGGCGTACACCGGTGCGCGGCCGTCCGAGCCTGCCCGGTGCCGTCAGGACTGCAGGGCGATCCGGCCGGAATCCAAGGGGTGAAAAGGACTGCGGCGGTACGAATTCTCGTACCGCCGCTGGCATGTTCACCGGGTTACCATGCGTCCTCGATATGTGCTCATCAGGCCGGATGCTTTGTCCGTCACCTGGTGCAGCTGGCCCGTAATCGACGGGTCGACGTCGCGTGGGTGCCTAGTGTTCATACATCGGTCCGTGGGGCCGTGGTTGCGTTGAAGGTGATCCTCTCGGATGTCCTTGGTCTCGCGGGCCGTTAAGTTCTTTGTACTCCAGACCCGGAGCAAGCGGAAGTGGAGCGCCCCACTTCTTTACTTTTAGGCTCAAAGCGGACAATGGTGTGCTGTTGGTATCGCGGAGCCCGCCCGGGATTCCCCGCGCTCAGGTCGCCGACGTACGGCGCCGGTTCGCGAACCAGACCAGCCCCGCGGTCGCCGCGGCGGCGCCCACCGCCGCCATCGCGACGAGGGCCGGGCGCGGCGGGACGGAGAGTGCGGGCAGCCGCTGCTTGAGGCGTACCGGGCGGTGGAAGTCGAGGACGGGCCACTCGCGCGCCAGGGCCTCGCGGCGCAGCGCGCGGTCCGGGTTGACCGCATGGGGGTGTCCGACGGACTCGAGCATCGGGATGTCGGTCACCGAGTCGCTGTAGGCGTAGCAGCGGGACAGGTCGTACCCCTCGGAGGCAGCCAGCTCCCTGACCGCCTCGGCCTTCGTCGGGCCGTACGCGTAGTACTCCACCTCGCCCGTGAAACAGCCGTCGTCGCCGACGACCATTCGGGTGGCGACCACGCGGTCGGCGCCCAGCAGCTCGCCGATCGGTTCGACGACCTCGGCGCCCGACGTCGAGACGATCACGACGTCCCGGCCGGCGGTGTGGTGCTCCTCGATCAGCGAGGCCGCCTCGTCGTAGATGATCGGGTCGATCAGGTCGTGCAGGGTCTCGGCGACGATCTCCTTCACCTGGCGCACGTTCCAACCGCGGCAGAGTGCGGACAGATAGGCGCGCATGCGCTCCATCTGATCGTGGTCGGCGCCGCCTGCGAGGAAGACGAACTGCGCATACGCAGTGCGCAGTACGGCCCTCCGGTTGATCAGTCCGCCTTGGTAGAAGGACTTGCTGAAGGTGAGCGTGCTCGACTTCGCAATGACCGTCTTGTCCAGGTCAAAGAAGGCTGCTGTGCGAGGCAAGGAGTGGTTTTCCACGAGCCAGAGCATAGGGGCCCACCATTCGGCGTAAGCTGGGGCGCGTGGGTTTGCCTGAGAAGGCTCTCGGGTACACCATGGAAGTCACGGATCGTTCGCGACCGTGCTAACCCGGTCCGACTCCTCCCCCCCCGAGTCGGCCGTGGGGACGACCCCCGCTCTCCCCCCCGGCGGGGGTCGTCGCATGTCCGGATGCATTTCGTCCTCTTCTTCCCCTCCCTCCGGGCCTCCGGTGCGGCTCGAGCCGCGTGCAGCGCTCATGTGCTCGCTTCATCACACTCCGTAACCGCTCTGCCGCTCTGCGGAAGTCTTTGGGATGTCACCGGTATGGGTGAAGGGGATATTCACATCCGCTGAGTTGTCCACAGTTATCGACCAAGATCCACGCGATTTTCGGGATCGCTGCACGCTCATTCCCGCGCATCCCGCACACGAAGTTCATGAGCGGTTCGTTTGGGTGCCGGTCCGTATGGCCGGTTCTTATCGCCGCTTCGTATGGCGACCGGCCGACCCCGCGTATCGAGGTCGGCCGGGCGGCCGCATCCCCGTGCCCCCCTCCGCCTGCGGCGGGCGGCCGGCCGGGGCTTCGCGACGGGATTCGCGGGCTCGCAGGGAGCCTCGCGACGAGCGCAGCGAAGGGGGACGAGGACTGTGGCGGGAACCATCGCACACGACCGGGCGGACACCAGCGCTGGACGGCGCGCCGGACCACTGATCGTCACGGAGGACGTGGCTCTCCTCGACGACCTGCTGCGCCTGTGCGCGGCGGCGGGCGCCCGGCCCGAGGTGCATCACGGCGTGCCCGAGCGCCGCGGCAGCTGGGAGTCGGCCCCGCTGGTCCTCATCGGGGACGACGCCGCGCCGCGGGTCCGCGGGGCCACGCGTCGGCAGGGAGTCGTCCTGGTCGGACGGGACCAGGACGACGGCGGGGTGTGGCAGCGGGCCGTCGAGATCGGCGCCGAGCAGGTCCTGCTGCTGCCCGACGGAGAGCAGTGGCTCGTCGACCGCATCGCCGATGTGGCCGAGGGCGTGGGGCGCCCCGCGTTCACCGTGGGGGTGGTCGGCGGGAGCGGTGGGGCCGGGGCCTCCACCCTGGCGTGCGCGCTGGCGGTCACCTCGGCCCGCGCCGGGCGCCGCACCATGCTCATCGACGCGGATCCGCTGGGCGGCGGACTCGACGTCCTGCTCGGCGCCGAAGCGGTGGACGGACTGCGCTGGCCGGCGTTCACCGAGTCCCGGGGGCGCGTCGGCGGCGGCGCCCTGGAGGAGTCACTGCCCGAACGGCACGCGCTGCGCGTCCTCAGCTGGGACCGCGGCGACACGGTGGCGGTGGCACCCGAGGCCGTACGGGCAGTGCTCGCCGCAGCCCGGAGGAGGGGCGGTGTCGTGGTCGTGGACCTGCCGCGAAGGCTCGACGAAACCGCCGCGGAAGCCCTCGCCCAACTCGACCTGGGTCTCCTGGTGGTGCCCGCCGAGCTGCGCGCCGTCGCCGCGGCCGGCCGGGTGGCGTCGGCGGCCGCCATGGTCCTGCCCGACCTGCGGGTCGTCGTCGGCGCCGCATCCGGGCGCCGCGAGGGACTCGGCGGCCTCGGCGGCGACGAGACGGCACGCCTCCTCGGCCTGCCCCTGGTCGGCGAAGTCCCGCCGGAGCCGGGCCTCGTGGCGGCCCAGGAGGCCGGCGCTCCCCCGGGCGCCGACCCGCGCGGACCGCTCGCCCGCTTCTGCGCGGCCTTCTGGGAGCGGATGCCGGTCGACGGAGGTGTGCGATGAGCGTCGGACCCGGACTGCTGGACGGTGTGCGGCAGTGGCTCGCCGAAAGCGGCTCGGAACCCACCCCGGCACGTGTGGCGGAGGCACTGCGCGCCCAGGGCAGGGTGCTGGGCGACGCCGAAGTCCTCGGCACGGCCGCACGGCTGCGGTCGGAACTCGTCGGCACGGGCCCCCTGGAACCCCTGCTCGCCGACCCCTCGGTGACCGACGTGCTCGTCCCGGCACCGGACCAGGTGTGGGTCGACCGCGGTCGCGGCCTCGAACTGACCGACGTGGTCTTTTCCGACGCAACCGCCGTACGTCGTCTGGCGCAGCGCCTCGCGGCCGTCGCCGGGCGGCGGCTGGACGACGCCCGCCCCTGGGTGGACGCCCGACTTCCGGACGGCACACGGCTGCACGCCGTCCTGCCGCCCGTCGCGGTCGGCTCCACCTGCCTGTCCCTGCGGGTCGTACGGCCCCGGGCGTTCACGCTCGCCGAACTGGTCACGGCGGGCACCGTGCCGCCGGGCGGCGACCGGGTGCTGAGGGCGCTCGTGGAGGCCCGGCTGTCGTTCCTCATCAGCGGCGGTACGGGCTCGGGGAACCCCGACTTGTGGATACAACACCACTAGCGGTCGGTCACTCGTAGTAGCTGGTGCAGAAGGGGCCGATGTGGCGCATGAGCTGTGGCGTCCGGGCATGGGAGAGCCCCGGCAGATGATCCGCCGGGGCTCTCTGTGATCTCGATCTGTCAGGCAGTCGCCGCAACGGCAGCCATCACCCGGTTACGAAGGGGCTCGCCCGTGAGCGTGTCGGCGTGCTGCCACGAGTACGCCGTGACCTCCTCCTCCTGCAGCTCGACGGCGTCGGCGGTCGTGCGGAACAGGAACCGGAAGTCGAAGTGCTGGTGAGCGGGCTCGTTCTTGGCGGGGTTCGCCGGAATCGGGTGCACGTCGATGTCCAGCGGCGCCGTCCCGGCCGGCTCGATCTGGCCGGCGTCGATCCCGGTCTCTTCCGCGAGCTCGCGCTGCGCGGCAGCGAGCAGCGTGGCGTCCTCCGGCTCGACGTGTCCGCCGGGCAGCAGCCACTTCTCAAGGGCGCGGTGCTCGATCGTGAGGACGCGGCCGTCGGGGCGCAGCAGGACCGCGCCAGCGGTGACGTGGCCGCGGAACTCTTTCCGTGAGGCAATCGTGTCGCCCGCCTGGTCGAGAACGTCGGCGATGGGCGCGAGCCTGACTTTCTCCTCCGGGTGCAGGTCAAGGTACTCGTCGAGGGTCTTCCTAACGTGGTCCGCCGTGATCGGCATGATCGCTCCCTTACCGGTTGAAGTAGTTGAGCCAGGTTGATGCGATGAAGGCCCGGTCCTGCGCGTCGACGTCGTGCATACCGGATCCGAGGTCACCGCGGGCGAGCATCCGGACTCCGGCGAGGATTTCCGCCTGCACCAGGTAGATGAACGGGCCGACGGAGGCTCCGTGCAGGAAGTTGACGGCGTTCCCGCCGTTGAGCAGGTAAAAGTAGTGCCCGGTCGTCTGGTACCGCGTGACGTGGTCGCCGTTCGGGGTGCGGGTGTAGACGTCGGGCAGCCCAGCGAGGTCGAGCTCGTCCTCGCTGCTGGTGACCGTCGCGACGTAGGCCCCGTTCCGCAGGTGGGGGAAGTCCTCGCCGCGCAGGGAGACGGCGCCTGTGGCGCAAAGGACGAGCCCAGCGCCGGTGAGGGCAGCCTCGCGGTCACGGGCGACCGTGAAGCCCTGTGAGAGGGCCTGTGTGCGGCGGACGGGGTCGATGTCGTACACGGTGACCTGGACGCCCTTGGCGTGGAGCAGGCGGGCGATGCTGGAGCCGAGCTTGCCGAACCCGATCACCAGGGCGGGGCGGCCGTGCATGATGTCACCGCGGCCGCGCATGAGCGCCTCAGTGGAGAACACGACTGACTGTCCGACGAGGAAGTCCTCGGGGTCCTTCAGCGGTGACCGGGCGACGGACACGACCGGGCAGGGGAGTTTCTCGGCGCTGGCGTACCGCTTGTGGCCGTTCTCGGTGTCCTCGACGACGCCGAGGATCCGGCCCGAGAACCGGTCGCACAGTGAGTCCAGGGTCGGCGCGAAATACCCGCCGACGTCGAGCAGCACGACCGGGGCGCCTGCGGCCCGTGCCTCGACGTAGTCGAGAGCCGCCTCGGTGTTCTCGAACAGGTCGCGCGACAGGGCATCGCACTGGGCGACCTGCTCGACCTCGCGCTTCGCCGCCGCGTGGATCGACTTCGGCTTGGGCAGGACGGCGCGCAGGTCAGTCTGCTTGGCCACAGCCCTCACGAACGCCGGCCGCTCCGGCAGCAGGTGCGTGATCAGGAACGCTGCGGGTCGTTCGGGGGTGGTGAACTGTGCAGCTAAGCGGCCGAAGTAGGAGTCGAGACGAGCGCGTTCGAAGGCTTCCATGCCTACCCCTTCCAGGGTGTATGGGGGTTGGTGCTCCAATTCGCGGGGACCGCCGATCCCGGCGGGGGACTCAGGGGCTGGCGCCGTGCCGGCCCAGCCGAAGTGGGCTGACGCGCGAGGGCGGCGCGCAGTCGTCGGCCTTTGCGTGAACGACGAGACGGACGTCGGGGCCGGACATGCGGGGCAGCCAGCGGACTATCGCCTCATCGGTGTAGACGCCGCAGGCGACGCAGATGCCCTCGGCCTGCTCGGGCTCGTTGTCCCACATGGGGCTCATCGATTCCCCCTGTTGGAGCAGCGCGGGCACTCGCACGGCGGAAAGACGAGAGATTCCGCCGGGCTGTCGGCTGGCTCGAGGACGCGCGTGCGGCGACGAGTGCGGGCCATGGTCTGGGGGTTGACTCGGTAGACCGTGATGGTGAGGCCTGGGTGTGTGCCGCCGTTGCCTGTAGTCGTCACGGATTCAAGATGGCGCCGACACTGTGAGTTGCGCGGCGTCAGTGGAGACGTCAAATCGGCGACACACGGGGCGTCATTTCGGTGTCATTCCCGGCGGTTGAGCGATAACGTGACCGCATGGCCACACCGAACAGCGCACTGCGAGCAGTCCGCATGGGCCTGCTCATGTCCCAAGACGACTTCGCCCGTGCCGTCCGAGATGCCGGCGCCCGCGCGGGAGTCCCGAACGATGCGAACAAGCGGCTCGTACAACGCTGGGAATCCGGCGCCACCGTCAGCCCCCGCCCCGTGTACGCCCGCGCCCTCGAGGCCGTCACCGGCCTGCCCCTGGAATCCCTCGGCTTCACCGTCACGGTGCCCCTGGCGCGCGTCTCCGACGACGGCCATGGCGGGCACGACGTCGAATCGTCAGCGAATGGCATTGCCCCTGCGGCGGCGGCTCCGCAGCCCGAGCCGCAAGGCACCCACCGGAACTACTCCGGGGTGTGGCTGTCGCGGTACGAGTACTTCAGCTCTGGCCGCGACTCGAAGTTCACCGGCCTGCACTACGTCGTCGTGCTGCAGCACGGCAGCCGCCTGACGGTGCGGAGTCTGCCTGGCTCGTCGGACTCGCCGCTGACCATGGACTTGGAAGTCGACGGGCACGTCGCTACCGGAACCTGGACGGAGCAGACCGCCGTCGAGGGCTACTACCGCGGCGCCCGGTACCACGGCGCGATCCAGCTGCTCGTGGAGCCGACTGGGCGCCGAATGACCGGTAAGTGGGTCGGCTTCGGTAAGGAGTTCGACGTGAACACCGGGCCGTGGGAACTCGTTTTCCAGGACGCGTCGACGAACAAGGCGACGCTCGAGGCGTACAACCGCCGCCCGGAGGTCTGACCCCGGACACGACGAAGCGCCCCCTGCACAGCCGCGAAGGCCGTGCAGGGGGCGCTGTCGGTTGGGGTCAGTCTCCGGGCTGCTCGGTACCGTCGTCGGGCGGCGTGGTCTCCGGCGGCGGCCAGGCGTAGCCCTGCGCGAGGGCCGTGTCGGTGAGCAGCAGCCGCAGGTTGTCACCGGGGCTGTACTCGGATTCGCCGTCCCACAGCAGTGGACCTAGCTTGATGATCCTGTCGTTCGGGTCGGTCGCGTTGACCGCGACATACGACTCGACGGGCATGTGCCCCTCCTAGAAAGTGGTGGTGATGATCGCGATGCCGTTGGCGCCGTTGCCTCCGGCGCCGCTCGCGCTGCCGTTGACGGAGGCGCCGCCGCCCCCGCCACCGCCGCCGTAGAGGCCTCCAGCCGCACCGGTCTGCCCGGCCCCAGTGGTCGACCCTGCGCCTCCACCGCCACCGCCACCAGCAAGGCCCGAGCCTGTTGCGACGTCGGCCGGCGAGGTCGGATTGGATCCGCCCGCGCTGCCTGCGAGACCAGCGTTGCTGGCGCCGTTGGCGCCGCCCTGGCCGCCGCTGCTGGCCGTGTTGCCGGAGGTGATGCCGCCGCCTGCCGCGCCACTCGCGGCCGCGAGTACGCCGGGGCTGCCATTGCCGCCCGTGGCGCCGGTCGTGGATGCTGCGGCACCCGATACGCCGGCCGTGGAGCCGACGGCCCCGCCGCCGCCCGTGCCGCTGGAGGCCGTACCGCCGGAGCCGCCGCCGCTGGAGCCGGTACGGGCATACGTGCCGAACGTGGTCGCGCCGCCCGAGGATCCGGCTGCACCGTCGGTGTCGTCCGTAGTGCGGGCAGCGCCGCCCGAGCCTCCGGTGCCGACGGTGATTGAGACGCTCGACGACAGCACCGACGCCTGGAACGTGGCGTGAAACGCTGCCGCGCCTGCCCCGCCGCCACCGCCACAACGCACCGACCCCGCCACGCCCCGGCGCCCCGACCCTCCGCCGCCTCCGCCGGCGATGAGGTGGATGAGGACGTTCTTGGCGCCTGTCGGCATCGTCCAGGTGCCGGACGAGGTGAACACCTGGGTGTCCGGCGTCCGCGCCAGTACGTTGCCGCCCGCGGTGACGCTGCCTCCGACGACGAGGGAATCGTCCGTCGCGAGGGTGTCGGCCGATGCGCGGTACAGGTTCGTGTCCCTAGCGGAGCCGCCGGATCCCCACTCCTGCTTGCCGTCGGCGTAGCGCCTGTAGCGGTCGAAGCTGTCGCCGCTGACGAGGGAAGCCTCGGCGGTGGTGCCGGAGGCGCCGAGGGTGGCGTTGGTGGTGCCGGTCATCGTGCCGCCCGCCAGCGGCATGAGGCCCGTGGTCGGGTGCACGTGCCCGGCATCAGCAGCCTTGCCGGTCGACCCGGCGGCCTGGGCGCCGAGAGCCTGAATGTCGCCCGCGGTGCCGTCGAGCTGCACGACGCCAGCCACCGATGTCGACGCCGCGGGCAGGGTCGGGGTGCCGTGCGTGTGGTCGCCGCGCGCATAGGTGCTGGCGGAACCAGCGGCCGAGGCCTGCCCGAACGTCGTCTCGCCGGTGACGCTGCTGGCTGCGCCCGGTACAGCGGACGGAGTCTGCCAGGTGGCCGCGGTGCTCGACGTGGCCGTGGGCACCTGCCCGGCGCTCGGCGTGCCGGTGACGGCAACCCCGTTCACCTTCACCACGGTGGGTCCCGGGTACGTGCCGGACAGGTCACCGCCCGCCGCGCCGGACGGGCTGCGTGAGTCGGCGAGGCGGGAGTCGTCGCCGGCCGCAACGGTTCCGCTCGTCGTGCCGACGTTCCGGGTAGCCGCATTGCCGAGGCCGAGGTTCGTGCGCGCACTAGACGCGCTGGCCAGGTCGGCGAGGTTCTGCGCCTTCAGCGCGGCGCCTGCGATCCGATTGTCGTCGCCCGCCATCACCGTCCCCGCAGTGCTGCCGACGTCGAGGAAGGCAGCGTCGCCCAGGGCCGACACGTCGACGAGCGTCGAGTAGCTGCCAGCGACCGGATCGGGGACGACCACGGCGGCGAGAACGACCGTCGGTGACGCCTTGGGCAGGCTGATGTACCGCGTCCAGTGCGGCGCGTTCTCCAGCTCGGCGACGACCTTGTATGTCCAGCCGGAAGGAGACATACCGGTGGCGTCCGTGGCGACTAGGCGGACGGAGAACTGGCCGTCGACCAGGTCGACCGGGACGCCACCGCCGAGCCCCTGTTGCTGGCTGGCGATGGTGACCACGTCCGGGCCGTAAAAGGTGAGACGGCCTCGGATCCACGTGCCGTCGAACAGGGCCAGCGGCTGGCCGCTGGTGACGGTGACCGTCTCTACGCCTGCAGGTAGGGGCATCCTGGCCTCCTCACGGGTATTGGCGGCGTTGGGGGTCGAGGCCCATCGACAGCAGGCCGCCCTGCTTCTTCTCCGGCTGCGGGGCGCCGTCCTTGCGGCAGACCTTGGCGTCGGGGTCGTAGGACGGTGTCTGCCACGAGTAGCCGTCGGGGCAGCTCTGCCCGTCCGTCCCGTCGCGGCCGTCTTTGCCGTCGGCGCCGTCCTTGCCCGGCGGCCCTTGTGGCCCAGGCTCGCCTTGCGGGCCGGGCGGGCCGGCTGCCCCGTTGTTGCCTGCGGCGCCAGTGGGACCGGTCTGGCCCACACCGTTCGATCCGTTGCTGCCGTTCTTCCCGGCCTTACCTCGCGCTCCGGACGCCCCCACCGGCCCGGTAGGGCCGATCGGCCCGGGTTCCCCCTGGTCGCCCTTCGGCCCGCGGGGCCCGACGACGCTCTTGCCCGGCTCGCCGCGGGATCCCGGCGGCCCCGCGACGGGCTTGTGCCCGAGCCCCTGCACCTGGCGGGCGAGGGCGTCCCTCGCCTGATTCGCCGTGTGCAGTTCCGCGGCCAGCGTCTCGAGCGTGAAGACGACCCAGAGCGCGCCGGCCAGGGCTACGGCTGCAGCCAGCAGGAACACGATGTCGCTGCGCCGACGTCGGTGTACGGGGGTCACGTCTTCACCCCCTGAGACGCCAGGTAGATCATGACGGCGAGCATGATGGCCGGAGCCACGAGGGCCGTGAAGATGAGTCGCCGGTCGCTCGCGCGCTGATCGGCTTCCTTCTCCCGTTCCTTCTCGATCTCCTGCACGTCCCGTTGGATGGCTTCCATGGCACGGTCGCGCGCCGACTCCCGCGCGTCGTACACGTCCCGGCGGACCAATTGATCGAGGCGCTGGGAGATGTCGGCGCGGACGTCGGTGATGAGCCGCCATAGCTCGGAGTTCGACGGCTCATCGGCCACCGGTGCCTCCCAGGTATTAGAGCGAAGCGGGGCCGCGCGGGGTGTGCTTGGCCTGCCAGCCGGACAGGAACGTGACCGCGGCCGGGACACCCGCGATGACGACCGCCTGGAGCCAGGGTGGAAGCGGGCCGAGCAGGCTGTCGTCGGCGACCACGGCGTTCAGCACGGCGATGAGCAGGGAGACGAGGAAGGTTGCGGTCGTCGCCGCCTTCACCTTCGCTTCAACAGGAGCAGCCATGGGGTTTCTCCGTTCTGTTCAGTCGGTGACGTGAGGGGCGGACTACTTTTTGCGGAGGCCGTGTGCGACCTGCCAGGCGTACAGCCAGGTCTTGGGCCCGGTGAGCCCGTCAGCGGGGCCGAGGTCGGCGAGGTAGTGCTGCTGCAGAGCTTTGACCTTGTCCAGGTCGAGCTGGGTCATGGTCCGGGAGGGGCCGACGCGGTAGGCGGGGCCCCAGCCGCCACGCTGCAGCCAGGTCTGCAGTTGCAGGGCTGAATCGTTCGTGGCGCCGAGGGTGAACTTGCCGCGGCCGGGGAACGGTGGGGGCGTCAGCTGCGCCGTCCAGCGCCAGGATGTGACGGCCTTCCCGCCGCGCGGGTCCTTGGGGTCTGCGGTCGGAGGGCACTGGCTGTCGGGGTACCGGGGGGCGAAGTAGCCGGTGACGTAGCTGCTGCGCCGGTCGTGGCTGTGGGACCAGACGCCGTTGCCCTGCCCATTGTCGGAGGCTCCGGCCTGGATGCTGTTGCCGCCCTTGGTGTAGACGTTGTCGGCGTCGAAACCGACGACGATCTCGGTGTGGGCGCCGTTGCCGAAGTTCACCCAGGCTCCCACGCTCGGGTAGTCGGACCACTGGCCGCGCTGCTTGGCCCAGGTGGTGAAGTTGGCGACGGAGGCCGTCTTGGGGACGATCGAGTCGAAGTTCAGGTCGTGGTACATGTCCCAGCCGAAGATGGCGCACCAGGCGACGCCGTCCCAGCCGAACTCCTGGCCGAACTGGGTGTGGTTGTTCCAGCCCAGGAGGCTGGTCCACGTCTCGTAGATCCGCTCGGGGACGGCCATCACGTGGTCGACGACGCGGCGCCAGTCAGGTGTTGCTGTGCCCATGGTTAACTCCCCTGCTGCACGTCGAGGCTGGTGGTGGTGATCTCGTAGCGGGTGACCGAAGTGGTCACGTCGTCGCGGTCGCTGCGCAGCTGCGCGCACAGGTCCTCGAGGACGCTCTGCGTCGTCTGGCCGCTCAGGGGGCCGCCGGCGCCTTCCTCGATGTGGACGAGGAGAGCGAACCCGGTCTCGTCGGGGCCCTCGGCCTGGATGCGGTGGTAGGGGTACGGCAGGTCTGCCATGGAGGGCTCCTCAGGACAGCAGCTTGGCGCGGATGTACGAGCCGGCCGCGAGCTTGGTGGCGGTCGCGTTGGCGGTGGCCTGGCACCACTGGAGGGCGAGCGTTCCGCCGGTGGTGGTGGTGATGACGGACTCCTCGATGGCCACGCACTGGTTGGTGGCGTGGTCGCGGGTGCCGTAGGTGGCGGTGGTGGAGTAGGCGTGCACGCCCCAGCGGCCGGTGCCGCCCGCGGAGGTGCTGGAGAGGATGACGCCCTGGTCGGGGCCGATGCACGAGCGGACGCCGCTCGCGCTCGCCGGGACGAGCCACTGGGTCTTGAACCGGGCAGCGTCGAGGGCCGCGTAGTGCATGTAGATCTCCACGCGGTACACGGAGTTCGCGGCGAGGGTGACCTGCAGGTCAGGGTCGGTGGCCATGGTGGCGCTGGTGGTGGTCGTGTCGTTGGTCTTGTAGGCCTCGAGGGGCAGCTGCCCGTACAGGTAGTTCAGCGGGTCGTAGACCTGGGCCTTCCACCAGGCGGCGGAGGCGGGCAGGCCGGCGGTGGCCTGGGTGAGGGCGGGGCGCGTGGTCACGAGGGCCTCCGGTCAGAATCCGATGAGAGGGCTGGTGTCGCCGAAGACGGACGGCACGTCGAAGCACGACGGGTAGCTGCCACCCGGCGGCAACGTGGTGTTGAAGGGCAGCGGGGTGCAGATCAGGTCCCCGCTCGAGTGGGCGTTGGCCGTTGGCGAGGCGAGGGTGAGCTGCACGGTGCTGTAGCCCGCGGACACGGTCTGCACGGACTGGACAGTGACGGTCTCGGCGTTCGTGGTGCCGTAGCCGAGGGTCATCTGGTAGTTCGCGGGGATCACGTACTGGGCTGCGACCCCGTTGAAGTTGTTGACCGGGCCGACGGAGATGGTGCTGACGCCGGCCGCGATCCCCGATGACAGGGCGGCCCAGGCCGCCGAGATGATCCAGTACCGGTACTGGGACGCCGGGGAGATCTGCAGGCGTAGCTGCAGGTTCTGGCCGGTGTCGTCGCCGGACCATTCCATCTGTTCGATGAACCCGTCGAACTGCTTGGCTGGGGCCAGGGCCGGGCGGCGCATGACACGGACGAGGTCGGCGAATTTCAGCCCGGCGAGCTTGGTCTGCAGGGTGGGACTGTGGGCCAGGTCGATGGTGATCTGCCCGACCCGGGTGTGCGGGTCCTTGTAGAGGCTGAGCAGGAAGTCGGCCATGTCCGTGCCGGTCTGCACGGTCGCCGGGTTGATGGTGCGAGTCAGCGACTGGGGGAAGTACGCCGTCTGGCTGGCCGTGTCGGAGGCCTCCTGCAGCGACGTCTGATCGGTCGCGTCGGCGGCGCCCTCGATGGTGATCTGGATGTCGTTGTACAGGTGGGCGGGGTCCTGTTCGAACTTGATGTCGTCCGCGTAGGGGACCTCGCTGCCGGCCGTGTTCTCGCCGAACGTCACGATGGGCGTGTTCTGGACCCACCGCCACAGGTGCCCGTACAAGGTCGGGTTTCCGAACCGGTCGACGACGAACTGTCCGTTGTCGCTGTCGGCGCATGACTGGATGGCGTCCAGGGCGGTGCGTCCGGTCAGCGAGACGGAGCCGAGCAAGCCCTGCCCGGGGATGGCGCCGAGCCCTGCGAAGGGGACGGCGCTGCCCGGGTGGAACTGGGCGAGGCTGAGCAGGCGGGCGACGCGAGTAGACGGCATGTCGCCGGACCAGCCGAGGGCGAACCCGCGTGACAGCTCTCCGACTTCCGTGAACGACAGCGCCGTGTTCCACTGCGCGAAGTAGGCGATGTCCCCGTTGAACGGCTGGGTGTTCTCGCCGCTGCCGTTGGTGGTCAACAGCGCACCGATGGCGTCGACGGTGTACGTGGACGAGCCCATGCTGCTGCCCGAGCCGTAGGTGCTGGTGATGCCGTCCACGGTGATCGTGGCGGTCTTGCCGTCGGCGGACAGCGTGGTGATCAGGCAGTGCCAGTCCCCGTCGCAGACGTTCACGAAGTGCGAGACGTAGATCCCGGTGCCGGAGGAGTTCTGCAGTTGCAGGACGCAGGTGCCGTCCTGGTAGACGCCGCCGAGGGCGACGGACTTGTCTCCGGTGCCGGAGATGAAGCCCGGGGCGGTGGCGCCCCACAGGACGGCCTGGTTGAACCGGCCGCCGGTGCCCGGGGTGGAGCTGGCCTTGAAGCAGATCATGCGGGTCCAGCCGCCGTTGGGCAGGATCTGCCGGTCGGTGCCGTCCCACGGCTGCAGGACCGTGGCGCCGGCGTTGTTGCCGAGCGTCGAGGCCTGGTTGTTGACCAGTGTGGTGACCGGGCCCGGCGTGTTCCACAGCGTGCCCAGGTCGGTTGCGCTGCTGATCTCGGTACCGGTGACGATGTTCGGGCCGACGATGTCCAGCGCACCGTTCGCGGCCAGCGTGCCGCCCGTCGCCAGGAAGGCCTGGCCGCCGGGCACGTCCGGGGACGCCGAGGGCGTGGCGAGGTCGAAGACGTACTGCTGGCTGGCTGGCTCGATGCCGGCGAGGAACGCGGGCATCGTCTCCTGGAAGGTCAGCTGCGAGAGCGGGGCGAGGGAGTCGACGCAGGTGACGGCGACCTCCCCGTACTTGCCGCCCTTCTCGTAGGACTGGGGCCAGCGCTCCACAAAGCCCTGCCACAGTTCCCACCAGGAACCTGTGCTGGTCCAGCTGGTGGCGGCCGAGGCCTGCTCGAGCTGCCACGCGGTCGACCGGATCGTGGTCGCCGCGGTGGTCGCGGCCTGCGTGGAGAACGAGACGACCGCGAACGCGGCGCCAGCCGGCGCGGTGCCGGAGACCGTGAGTCGCGTCCAGGACGTGGTGATGCCGACCGTGGACGACACGTTGGTGCTGATGCTGGTCCCGGTCAGGGTGAACCAGGACAGCCGGGCCCGCATGTTCAGGCTCGACATGCCGCCCGCGGCGAGCTGCACCTCGACGCCGAACGAGTACGCGGCGCCCGGGGTGACGGTGGTGCCGTCGCAGTCGAGCAGCGTCCAGTCCTGCGTCGCGCCGGTCACGCCGAACGTGGCGAACGAGGCTGTGCCGTTCGGCAGAGACCAGGTCTGGGCGGTGGTGAGCCCAGACAGGGACGGCGACAGACCGGAGACAGCGCCGATGGTGCCGGTCGACGCTGCCATGGACAGGGTGCGCGAGCCGTCGGCGACCCAGCTGTAGAGCAGGTTCTGCGACGGCGTGGTCTGCCACACCAGGCGGGCCCGCCGGTAGGGCAGCACGTAGGGGTAGAAGGGGCTGGCCGTGTTGTCGGGGTCGAACGCGCCGTCCAGGTTGTCCAGCGAGAACGTCAGGCTCCCGGACGTGACGGAGTCGAGCTCGTACTGCCGCCCGGCCAGGGTTGCCTTCCAGCTACCCCGCAGCCGCTTGGCCACGGTGTACCAGTGGTTCGGGGCGGTGCTGTTGCCGCCCGCGTTCCATGCGATCTGGACGAGCACGCGCGGCCAGGTGGCGAGGAGGGGGACGTCGTTGATGGGGAATCCGACAGGAACCGTCACAGCGGCCCCCCTTCTCGCTCAGCGGGACTTGGCCGACAGGCCGTTGGAGGTGTTGCGGCGCTCGTGCTGCAGGGCCCGGCGTTGTGTCGCCTTGAACAGCACGTCGCTGTCGAGCTTCACGACGATCGGAATGTCCACTGACGCCGCCCCGGTCCCGGCCCCGGCGAAGGACAGCTGCCGGGCTCCGGCCAGGCGTGGCACGGCGGGCATTCCGGCGGTGGACACGGCCCCGGCCATCGCCTGGGCGGCAGCCGCCGCGGTGCGGGTGCCCTTGGTGATGCCGTTCGCGAGGCCCTGGGTGACGAAGCCGCCGATCTCGTGGAAGACCTGCGAGGGAGACCGGATCTTCAGCGCCCTGCGGATCGCGTCGCGCATCGCCTTCGCGATGTGCAGCATCTCCTTCTCAATGGCCTTCCGCTGTGACTTCAGTCCCTTGATCAGGCCCTTCGCGGACTGGATGCCGGACTTGTACAGGCCGTCTGCTGTCGCCGCGCCCACGGCTCCGGCCGCCGACTTGGCGCCCTTCTGGAGCTTGTTGATCTCGGTGATCTGGGACTTGTCGGCCGTGGACAGGGCCGCGGCAGTGGCACCGCCCTCGTCCACACCTGCGGAGGCGATCTGCTGGATGAGGTCGGCCGACAGGCCCTTCTTACGAAGCGCGGTCAGCTCAGCGGCGAACTTCTTGGCTTTCTGGACCTGGGCCCGCATGTTCGCCACGACGTCCTGGCTGGTGAGTGCGACCGCGCCTTCGGGCATCTGGGTCACGACGGAGACGTTCTCCGTCACCGACTTGGCGACCTCGTCGCGGGTCTTCTTCCAGGCCTTCTGCAGGTCGGCGAGCTTCTTGTTCGCCGCCTTCAGACGGGTGGTGATGTTGTCGCGCTGCTTGGCCAGCCGGAGCAGGTGCTGGCCGTCCCGGCGCACCAGCTGCTGCAGGTGCCGGTGCCCAGAGCTGCCGAACTGCCGGTAGAGCATTCCGGCGATGCGGTTCGCCGCGGACTGCACGCGGGCCGTCGACCCGGTCAGGCCCTGCACCAGGCCCGCGCCGACGTAGGCGCCGATTACCGCGAATTTCCGCGACGGGCTGTTGATCTGCAGAACCTCAGAGGCTGCGGTGATCATGCCTGAGGCGACGTTTCGCACCGAGGTGTGAGCAAGGTGCGCGTGGTCGTCCACGCCTTTCGCGATGCCCTCGGAAATGCCCCGGCCGACGTGGTCCGCGAACAGCAAGGACGGGCTGTTGATGTGCAGGAACGACTTGGCGGACTTCAGGGCGTTGCCAGCCAGGTTCTTGAGCGAACTGAACAGGGCGCCGCCGGCATGCTCGACGCCGTGGATGATGCCCATGACGATGTTCTTGCCGATGGACAGGAACGTGGAGCCGATGTTCTTCACGGCGTTCCACGCGTTGTGTAGCCCGTTCTTGATCGAGGTGGCGATCTTGCCGACGGTGCTGGTGATCGTGTGCCAGGCCGAGATGATCGGGTTGATCATGGCGGACTTGATGGACGCCCACAGCGACGCCGCCGCGCTCTTGATGTGGTTCCACACCGACGACGCGACGTTCGAGATC
Source organism: Streptomyces sp. NPDC002004 (assembly GCF_053593975.1). Lineage (NCBI taxonomy): Bacteria > Bacillati > Actinomycetota > Actinomycetes > Kitasatosporales > Streptomycetaceae > Streptomyces > Streptomyces sp. NPDC002004. Next base: position 165,142 of record NZ_JBSFDP010000010.1, on the reverse strand, counting down.
CCGTCCCACAGGCTCGTCAGGCGCTTGGCCACGTTGGCGACCTGGGAGACGACCGCGTTGACGATGGCCGACCACACGGCCTGCGCGACGCCCTTGATGGCGGACCACGCCGCGTGCAGGTAGGCCTTCATGGCGCCCCACACCGCGGTGGTGAAGGCCTTGACCCGCTGCCAGCCCCGGATGACGGGATCGACGACCATGTGCCAGCCAGCGGCGAAGAACGCGCCGATCGTGTGCCACACGGTCTTCAGGAAGGCGGTGATCGTGTGCCAGGCCTGAACGGTGCGGTCGCGGACCCAATGCCAGGCGGTGGCAACGGCGTGGCCCACGTCGGTGGCAATCCGCTTGATGAACCCCCACACCTGCCGCCAGTGCATGGCCAGCGCGACGATCGCGGCGATCAGCGCCATCACACCGAGCACGATCCACGTGACGGGATTGACCGCGGCCGCAGCCGCCATCCCGTACAGGGCCGCCGTCATCGCAGCGATCGCCGCCACCAACACCACACCGATGACGACCGCGAGGGCCTTGGCGACGCCCTGGTGCTTCGCCATCCAGGACACGACCTTGGAGACGACCCCGACGATCTTCTGAAAGGCCGGCATGAGGTGCTGGCCGATCTGAATGCCCAGCGACTCCACGGACGCCTTGGCCTCGGCCATCTTCTGGTTGAAGTTGTGCTGGACGTCCGCCCAGCCCTCAACCGACTTGCCGCCCTTCTTGACGTGCTCGTCGATGCCCTTGGTGTTCTTGATGAAGTCCTTCATGTGCGGGCCGGTCAGCTGCAGCGCCGCCTGCATGGACTTAGTGCCGCCGACCATCGTGGCGAGCGCACCGACATAGGTCTGCTGCTCCGGCGGGAGGTTCGCCAGTTCCTTCTGGAACGCGGTGGTGTTGTGGGCAGCCTTCTGCAGGTGCTTGATGAGCACCGTGCCGGCCGGGCCCATCTTCTTCTGGATGGCGTCGGTCAGCATGGTCAGCGTCGAGGCCAGGCCGTTCTTGCCGAGGTTCTGGCCGACCTTCACCGCGGACAGGCCCAGGGACTGCATCTCCCGCGCGGCTTTGCCGGACGGGTTCGACAGCTGGCCGATCGTCTGCCGCAGATAGGTGGCGGCGACGGCCGCCGGGGTACCCTGCGCGGTCATCGTCGCCATGGCGCCCATGACCTCGTTCAGCCGGACGTGCGCGGCTGCGGACACCGGCAGGATCGACGACATGGAACCGGCCAGGGCCTCCAGGTTCGTCTTGCCCTCGGCCTCAGTCGCGATCAGCGCGTTCATCACCTGCGTCGCACCGCCCGCGCCGGTCTTGTAGGCGTTCATCGCGGTGGTGACGGCGTCCGTGGTCGTGCCGAGCTCCGCGGCGCCGACCTTCGCACCCATGGCGGCGGTCTTCAGGACCTTCAGGGCGTCCGCGCCGTGGTAGCCCGCGGACTCCGTGGTGTACAGGCCCTTGGTGAGCTCTTCTGTGGACTGCCCGACCTGCCCGGCCATGGAAAGGACGCCCTGGCCGACCATCTTCATGTTCTGGGAGGCCTCGCCCGCGCCGGTGCGCACGCGGGTCATCTGGACCTGGAAATCGCCGGCCATCTTGACCGTGTGCACGGCCACTCCGGCGGCGGCGATGCCGATACCGGCGATCGCGGCCTTGCCGAGCATGCCCGTCTTGCGGAACGCGCCGGCTCCTTCGGCGTCCGCGGCCGCCATCTCGGCCTTGACGTCCGCCATGGCCGTCTTGACGCCCTTGGAGTGGCCCAGGAACTCGATGAACACCGGAGGCAGTCCGCCCATGAGGGAGTCACCTCCCTCAGGCTCGGCTCGGTGTGGAGTGGTCAGCGCATCGCGCGGCCCCAGTGCAGCTGCCAGACGGCGGCCATCTTCGGTTCGGCCTTGCGAATCCCGGGCCGGACGTAGGGGTACTCGCCTTCGATCTTCTTCTTGTAGAGGTTGCGGACGCCGCCGCCGACACCAACGCCGCCCTGGAAGCCGCCGCCGGGCAGCGGCTTAGGTTTCCGGACGCCGCCGACGCCCCGCACGAGCTTGCCGGTGAGCCGTCCGGGCCCGCCGCCCTTGGTCGTGTGGTGCGGCGACAGGTTGAGGCTCACGGCCGGGCCGGTGCGCGGGGACGCGCCGCGGTGGTCCCACCGTGGCCGCCCCCGCATCCCGGACCGGATGCTCTTCTTCGCCAGGGCCTGTGTCGCCTTCAGGGCTCGCAGAGTGGCGACGTCGACTTGTTTGCTCATGCGCGTGAGGTCGGCCTCGACGCGTTTCGTGCCGCGCACGACGACGGTGATTCCTTCAGCCACGGGACGCCTCCTCCTGGACGTTCGCTTTCGCCTGCTCGACAGCGCCGTCGATGGCCAGGACCCAGTCGAGTTGCTCGGCCGGGAGGTCCATCCAGGAGTCGGGCGGCCCGACGACCTTGCACAGCTGCCAGAACCGGTAGTGCTCGGTGGGCAGCTGGTCCGTGCGGTAGTCGAATTTGCCCTCGAGGACCGCCCTCAGGCGGTAGAGGGCTCGGTAGGGGACGCCGGGTCCTGCGACGGGGAGAAGTCCGGCCCGTTCGTCAGGGCGCCCTCGGCGCACATCTCCTTGAGCTTGTCGTAGACGGGGCCGGGCAGGTCTTGCAGCGCGTCCATGGTGACGTCGTCGCCGTAGGACCAGCCGGCCACGCGGGAGATGATCAGGCGGTCGTTGAGCTCGTCCATCAGATCGGCCGCATCGCCCATCTGGGTGACCATCTTGACGGCCTCGGCCTCGCTGATGTCGTCGAGCGACTCCACGCCCTTCTTCTGGGCCGCCTGGATGACCCCCTCGAAGGCAGGGTTGGCAGCCAGGCGCATCTGGATGGCTCGGATGGGCCGCCGCAGACGCTCGGAGACGTCCGCGACGGCACGCAGGTCCACCCAGCCATCGCCGGGCATCTGGTGTCGGTTGATGCTCATGAGGGTGTGGTCTTTCTACTTGTAGGTGCCGGACGCGATGGCGTTGGTGAGGGTCGCCTTGACCGGGCTGTATCCGCCCGACCCGCCGACATCGCTGGTGTTCGCGATGGCCGTGAAGCTGACCGGGAGCTCGATGTACTCCTTGCCATAGGACGGAGTGCCCTCGGTGAAGGCGACCTGCGTGCAGTGCAGTTGCAGGCCGTTCTGTGAGGCGCCGGCGCCCTGCGAATAGGAGACGTCGAAGCTCTGCACGGTGCCGGCCTGGAAAGCCGTGCGCTGGGTGGTGTTCTCCATCACCAGCGTGACCTTGCCCTCGACGGACACGTCCCCGGACCAGATGCGGTACGGATTCTGGGTGCCGGCCGAGCCGCGGATTGCGGTCACGCCGCGCTTGATGGTGAGCTCGCCGTCCTGGACGAACGTGGCCGAGCCGCCGATCGAGCAGGCGATCGCCCAGTTCGCGACTGGCGCGACCGACGTGAACGACGGGGTCGGCGTGGTCGTCGTCGAGTACGCCCAGGTCGTGGCCTTGGCCGACCACTCCAGCAGCCCGTCGGCATTCCACTTGAACCCGAGCTCGCTGAACTGGGCGCCGGGGTACTGCCAGGTGTTGAGCGGATCAGCGATCGTCCAGGTCTGCGACGGAGGCTGGGTATCGCCGGAGCACAGCGTGGAGAACGCGTGCGTGAACGGGGCGCTCGCGCCGGTCGTGGTCAGATCCGGCAGCAGGCTGACGAGGAGCCAGCCGATCGTGTCCGCGAAAACATCGCCGCCGAGGTCGAGCTCGGCGCCCTTCTGCCCGGCGTATAGGCCGAAGACATCCACGGGGGCGCCGCGCTGGCCCGTGTCCTGGATGAGGTTGATGTCGTCCTTCGGCGTGAGCGTCTTGTACGGCACCCACTTGGTGGCCGCAACCGCCGTGCCAGGCGTGGTCTCCTTGGCCACGCCGAGCACCGCGAGATGGGACGGCTTAGGCATCGCTGCCCTCCTTCTCCGACCGGGCGCCGGTCTTCTTCGCCTGGGTCTTCACGGCGTCCCAGTAGCCGTCGCCCGGGTCCTTGGGCAGGTCGTAGGACTCGCCGGGCTCCGGGGCCAGGCCGAGCGTGGGGTAGTACCGGCCCTCGTCGCCGGTGTACGTGAGCTGCACAGCGCTCCCCTCACAGGGTCTTGAGGCAGTCGATGCCGATCTCGATGACGGTCTGGCGGCCCTTGTGGTCCTCGGTCCAGCCGCTGGTGTGCTGCACGCTCGCGGGCTTGGCCCGGTCCACCGCACCGCCCAGCGAGGGATCGGAGCGGACGACGGCGACGACCACGTCAGCGAGCTGCCGGGCCCGAGCGAAGACGGCGGCCGGATCGTCACCGCCGCGGAACACGTCGACGATCACCGTGATCGTGTAGTCCTCGCGCAGCCAGTACGCGCCGCCCGAACCCACTACGTTCTCCGGGCTGTACTGCTGGTGGACGTCACCGACGCTGACGATCTCGTCAGGCTGGTAGGTCCCCGGCTCGTCCAGGCACACCAGAACACCCTTGGACGTGGCGAGCTGGGCCTGAATGCCGGCGAGTATCCAGGACCGGGCTGCCGGGATGCTGCTGGACGGGATGTCCTCGATGGGCGTACTCATGCGATCCCCGGGGGGCGTTTGTAGGGCTGCCACAGCTCCAGAACGCGCGCCGGGAGCGCGAACCCGACCGGGACACCGCCGCCCTCGCCGTCCAGGACTGCGCTGCCGAAGCGCGGCCGGCCGGACTGCTGGGTGAGCTGCCACAGGTGCCGGATCAGCTCCAGCGCGCCGAGCCGGACCGTCCAGGGCACCCGGCCGGTCGTACCGGCGGTGTAGGCGACGCGCACGTTCTTGGTGCCGTCAGGGAAGGACACCGCGCCGCCGGTCGCGCGCCGGGTGATCTGCCCCCGGTCGAGGTCGACGGTGTAGCCGTAGGCATCCGTCGAGGTGCCTAGCGGTTGCTCGGTGAGATTCCAGGACGATGCCGCGACGTACTCGGTGACCGACGTGACGGAGGCGACGGGCATCCAGTCGAGCTGAATCGTGGTCGCGCCGCCGTCATGCCATTCGGTGTGCTGCTCGGGCAGGAGCGGGCCGACGACGTCACGGGCCAGTTCCCCGGCCGCCAGGATGAACCCTTGCAGCTCGGCGTCGTTCGACGTGTCAGCCGTGGGTATGTTCAGGTGCGCTTTGACGCTGGCGAGGTCGACCAGCTGGGTACCGCCGGCGGCCCGCACCTGGAACTGGCCCTCGGAGACGTACCCGACGCCCGTCCCGGACGCCTGCCACCGGTACAGCCAGATCCCGGCGTGTGCCACGCCAGGGACGACGGCGACGTACTGGCCGCCGCCCGCCGCGGTGGTGGTGGGAGTGGTGACGGTCCCGTTGGGGTCGGTGATGGTCAGGGTGACGGTCAGCGTGCCGGTAGCGGGGGCCCCGGTGTCGCCGACGATCAGCTCGGACAGCCGGACGTCCTGCCCGGTGAAGTAGATCAGCGGCACCGTGCCCCCTCCCGTCAGGTGTGCTCGGGCGGCTTGGCGGCTGCGGCGGTGCGCTTGCCGATCTGCTGCTTGCCGCGGGCGGCCTTGGCCGGCGCGGCGTCGTCGTTCTCGCCGAGCGAGGTCCGGATGCCCCGGGCAGCCGCTGCGGCTTCCGCGGCCGCAACGTCCTGCCCGTTCGAGGCGAGGTCTTCGGAGCGCTTCTCCAGCTTCTCCGCCTCGTTCTCGAGCTCGTCGCGCACGCGCGTGATCTCGGCGCGAACCTCGTCGGTCTTGTCCCGCCGCGACTCACGCGGCCCGTTCTCGCAGATGGCCAGCTCGGTGCGGAGCCCAGCCAGTTCGGCGATGCGGTCGTGCATCGCACACTCCTTTCCAGGAAGGGCCCGGCCCGCCGCACCCTCGGACGGCGAGCCGGGAGTCGGGGGCTAGAAGCCAGCCGGCGCAATCAGGCCCGTACCGGAGATGACCGAGATGGTCTCCGGGCGCCGGTCGGGCATGAACGCGGCGTAGTTGTAGACCTGGAAGCGGACCTGCAGCGTCCCGGAGAGGACTTCCTGCAGCACGCGGGTGCGCATCGAGCCTTCCCACAGGTACAGGTCGGAGGTCCGCGCGGCGATGATGCGGTCCTCGTTGGTGCCGGCGCCCAGGTTAGACGGGATGTTGCCGTCGGCCAGGAGCGGGAAGTTCAGCACCCGTCCGACCGGGCCCTCGACGTCGCCGCCGGTCTGCAGGGCCAGCGGATTGAAGGGGGCGTTGGTCTCCGGGAGGATGAACGGCCGGTTCTGCGAGTCGAGCTGCGACGCCATCCAGAACCAGCGCGACGGGGTGAGGAACACCGCCGTCGGCATCATCTTGCGGTTCTTCGCGGACAGGCTCAGTGCCTGCATGAGCGGCGCGTAGGTCTCCGGCAGGGTCGGCGACGCGTCCGTGTACGTGACGGCGTTGATGCCAGACACGTTCAGCACGCCCTTGAGCTGCCCGGAAGAACCCGAGCCGCTCAGGCACTGGGTGTCGAGCTTCTGGTTGTAGTCGGCGATCAGGTCGGCGAACACGACCTCGTCGAACGCCACCGGCGACTGGTCCAGCAGCTGAATCGCCACGTCCTGCTGACCAGCGATCGTGCGCACCGGCGCGGACACGAACGTGTCCGTCAGGTCCGTGGACGTCACGGAACCAGCGTCCGCGGTCTGCACGCCCGTCGCCGTACCCGTCGCGACCTTGGGGACGTTCACGGAGTCCGTACCCTGCGGCAGGTCCATGTTGCGGACGCTGTTGGCGAAGGTGCGGCCGAAGCGCGGCAGGTCGATGTACTCGTCGACCAGCCACAGCGGCGGCACGAAGTAGCCGCCCTGGCCGTCGGTGCGGTTGGGATTGGTCCGCTTCTCGAAGACGCTGCCGCGGTCGATGCCGCGCAGTTCCTTCTCGGCGCGCTCCGCCCGCCGCTTCTCGCGCTTGGGCATCTCCACGTCCATCTCGCGACCGTGGCGGTTCAGGCGCTCGCGGGCCTCGCCGTTGTTGAACAGCGTGGAGTTCGCCAGGTCGATGAAGTAGGAGTGGCTGGAGCCGCGCTGATAGGTCAGCGGCTCGGCGGTGACGCCCTCGCCGGGCGTGCTGAGCTTGTACCGCTTGGTGACCTCGGCGGCCTGGTCGTCGCGGGTCTGCTGCTCGTCGAGCTCCTTGACCCGGTCGTCGAGCTCGCGGATCTCCTTCTCGATGGCCTCGAACCGCTCCTGCTCGTCGTCGTGCAGGTTGCGCTTCTCGCTGGTGGGGGTCTCGAGCAGCTGGTCGAGCTCGGTCTTGCGCTCGGCACGCCGCTGCATGAGGGCTTCGATGAGTGCCCTGGACATGGGGCTGTCCCTTCTACGGACGGAATCGGTGGTGGCGTGCCTGCGGCCTCGGGTGGTTGTCCGGGTGGCGCCCAGGTGGTGCCCCAGCAGGGGTCCGGCGTGGACGGCCGGCGCGGCTCCGGCGCGATGAGCAGGCGGGTGGTGCGTCAGAGGGCCAGCGCGCGTGCGCGGGCCGCGTACAGGCTGTTCGCGGGGGCTTCCGCCGCGCTCTCGGCCTGAGGCTCGGTGGCGAACTCGACGGCGAGGCGGTCGAAGACCTCGCGGCGTTCCGTGGGGGAGAGCCGCTGCAGGTGCGCGGTCAGGTCGCGGGAGTTCAGCGTGGCGCCGGCCGTGTTGGGGTTGGCGCCGTAGTTGACGATCGAGACGTCGCCCTTGTTGAGGTTCACCTCGAGGATGTCCCGCTGGTCGTAGTCAGGAGACCACTGCTGGCGGGTCACCCAGAAGCCGAACGACATCTCGTCGACGTCGCCGCGGTCCATCGCCGAGCGCAGGGCCTGCACATGCGGGCTCGCCGGGTCGAGATCGGCCTCGGCGTGCAGGCCGGTGTCGTCCTCGGCCAGGCGCAGCGTCCCGGACTTGGTGCGGGCGAGTGTCAGGCCGGAGTGGTTGACGAGGAACGGCACGTCGGCAGACTCGTTCAGGGTCTTCTTGAACGCACCGGACCGCACCACCTCGGTGTACGGGCCCAGCCAATCCTCCATCTCGTAACCGACCTCGGTCACGCAGGCATAGCCGGTGAACGTGAGGACGGCCCCGCCGGAGCCGTCAGACTTGGCGCGCAGTTCGACGTCACGGAACGGCAGGGCGCGCCGCTCGACGGTGGCGGGCCGCTCGGCCCGAACGGAAAGGTCCATCACGGCTCCTTCTCGGGTGCGGGAGGCTCGGCAGGTGGCTCCGGCTGCGGGCTGTCGCCGGAGTGAGCGCTGTTCAGCGGCGCGTCGATGTCGTCGCCGCCCTCGACGGGAGGCAGGTTCTCCTTGGCGCGGATCTCGTTCCGCGTCAGACCGCCGATCGTGCGAGCCGTGGCGTACCAGGTCCAGCGACCAGCGGTATCGGTGCGCTCCAGGCTGGTCGTGTCGAATACGGCGGACTGGCCGCGCGGCAGCATCGCTGTCCACGCGTCCTCGAAGGTGCCGAGCCAGTCGTCGAGGGTCCACACGCGGAATCCGATGGCCTGCTGCTCGATGCCCGTGCCCCAGCTGGTGGTGCGGTCGACCTGCCCGAGCATGTGAGGCGGAACGCCGTACAGCATCGCGATGTCGAGGTTCTGCCCTGCCCGGGTCTGTAGGAACTGGGCATCTTCCGGGCTCACGCTGATCTGCTTCCAGTCGGCGCCGCCGGACAGGACGCCGATGGCGTGCGCGTTGGACAGGCCAGAGTGCGAGGCGTCGAAAGCCTCTTTCATCTGCCTGGCGCGGGCCTTGTCGAGATCCCCGGGCACCGTGATGACGCCGGACAGGTGCGCACCTTTGCCGAAGAAACCGGCACCGAACCGTTCGGCGGCCAGGCCCAGGCCGATGGCCTGCCGGGCGTAGCTGATCGGGGACATCCCCGTCGGCGAGCCGGGCATGCACATCCCGGTCAGGTGCAGCATGTTGACCGCGTCGACCGGCTGCCGGTTGACCTCGTAGTCGCGGCCGCCGTCGTCGTTCATCGTCACCCGCACCTGGTCCGGGTGCAGGATCTTGATGCGAGACGGGCGGTAGAGGTAGTCCCGGGCGGTGACCATGCCGTAGCCGTCACCGCGCAGCAGCAGCGAGATGGCCAGCTGCTTGATCCCTGCCCGCCGGGTGGGAAAGCGCGTGGAACCGGTGCCGCCGAACGGATCGGCCACGATCGTCGGCGTCGTTGAGGTGGGCACCTGGATGCCGTCACGCGTGACCATGGACATCAGCGGCAGACGTGCAATCGCCGAGGACAGGATGCGCACGCATGACCAGACGGCTACCAGCTGCATCGCGGTCTGGTCGTTGACCGGCATCCCCGACTCGGTCGGCGCCAGCAGCGAGCCGTTCGTAGGGATCGAGCTGTCGCCGAACTGGGTGATGGTGCGGCGCTCGGCCGCGCGGCGGAACAGGCTCACTGGTCCACCGCCCATCCGATCAGCAGCAGCGCCAGGCCCAGCGCGACGAGCCCGACGAGGGGCTGCCACCACCAGGCGGCGCCGACCAGGCACCCCAGGCCGGTCACGTCCATCAGGTCAGTGAGCGTGCGGCGCGGCCGGCGCAGGCGAGGCAGCTTCACGGCACCTCCTACAGGTCGGCCCAGCTGAAGAACTGCGGAGTGGGCTCGGGCTCGGGTTCCTGGCAGGCCCGTTCGTGGGCCATCACTGCGGCCACGGCAAGGTCGATCTTCCGCGGGGAGTTCTTGGCGTCCTTGGACAGCCGCGAGCCGCGCGAGTCGGTCTTGATCACACAGTTCGCCAGGTGCCGGGCCAGCCGCGGGTCACCGGAGTGCGTCAACGACCGATTCATGACGGCCTCGTAGAACCGCGTCGTCGCCGGGATCATGCGGGCCGGGGACTGCGGGAACTCCACAACGGGCAGGCCCTCGTCCTCGAGCACTTGGTACGTGCGGCCCCATCGGTACGGGTCACAGACGATCTCCCGGACCTGCCAGCGGCGGCACGCGGCTCGGATCTCGTTCTCGACGTCGAGGATCGGCACCGTCCAGTCGTGGCCGGCGTCCGAAGGCTTCTCCCACGCCGCCACGACGTCCAGATGCGGCACCTCGCCGCAGGAGACGGCCACCAGGGCAGTGGAGTCGCCGTTGAAGCTGCCGTCGAAGCCGAGGCACACCTCGTCGCCGTCCGGGATCGCGTCCTGCTCACCGCGGCATGCGTCCCAGGCCCCGGCGGGCAGCCACGCCTCGGCCGTGTTGACCCACTGGTTCAGCCGCTTCGTCCGGAACTCGGCCTCCGGCGTGCGCCGCACGGCCGCCTCGAAGTCCTCCGGGTCGATGAGGTCGCCGAACGCCGGGTTCGCCGTCGCCCACGTGGCCCGCAGCCGGTGGTCGGCGTCGTCCGGGGCGCCCCACCAGGCCATGAAGAACGACGGGTCGACTTCCTCGCCCGCCGCGATCTTCTGCCCGTACTGGAACAGCTGGTAGCAGATGGAGTCCTTGCCGGACGAGTCCGTCTTGACCCCGGCCGTCGTGATCCCGATCAGGATCGGGTCGACCCGGGCTCCCGCGGCCAGCGCCATCACGCTGAACAGGTCCGGGTTCGGCTGCACGTGGAGCTCGTCGAACAGCACCCGAGTAGGGCTCAGGCCCTCCTTGGTGAATGCCTCGGCCGACAGGCATCGGTACACGCTGCCGGTGGCCGTGACCTCGAGGGCGTCCTTGTAGCACCGGATCGCCTCGGACAGATCGGGGCTGTTCTCGACCATGCGCCGCGCGTCGCCGAAGACGATGCGGGCCTGCTCTTTGTCGCCCGCGCAGGAGTAGACCTCGGCGCCCGTGCCCTCGAAGAGGCCGTCCAGCGCGACCCCGGCACCCAGGCCGCTCTTGCCGTTCTTGCGGGGCTCGCCGATCAGCGCCACGCGGTGCCGGCGCCGTCCGTCCTTCCGCCGGGCGAAGACGTGGCCCAGCAGCCGGTGCTGCCACGGCCGCAGCTGCAGCGGCGACCCCGAGGGCCCGGCGAACGTGTCCTTCGTGACGACGCACAGCGTCTCGATGAAGTCGGCGACGTCCGGTCCGTCGCCCCGGCGGACATCCGCGGCTGGGACCGGCGTCAGGAACCGGGGCGGCCAGCTACCCGCCGCCCTGGAGACGCGCTTGCCGCCGCTGGGCGAGTTCCTCGAGCTTGCTGGCACGCTTCACCTCCGCGTACCCGAGTCGAGCCCGGTCCGTCGGCGTGAAGCCGCACAGCGACTCCCACTTGGTCATCTGTGACTCGATCGCCCGGATCTCCGACAGCAGCGGATGCGCACGCCGCTGCCCCATGGAACCGGGCACCATGTAGCCGTCCTGCGCCACCTGATCCCGCATCGCCTCGCGCTCGTCGTGTGCCTCGCACAGCCGCGTCAGCAGATCCAGGTCAGTCGTCGGCGACAGCCAGGCCTGCCCAGCAGTCCACAGCCGTTCCCAGGCTCGGATGCCGGTCTCGCCGAGCGTGTCCGGAGCAGGCGGGATATCGGCGACAGCGGCCAGGTGCACGACGGGCTCAGGAAGGTTCCTCTTGCCGGGGTTGCCAGTTCGGCGCTTACGTTCCGTGGGCGTTGGCGGCCGTCCTGCGGGCATGATCGCCACCCCCAGAACCGACCAAGGTCAAAAACGGGCCCAATTTCGCGTCGCCGTGCGGGGGATGGGGGGCCGGGTCCGACGACGATCACCGCTCCAAGATCGACCCCGCCCCCGTCCGCGGCGCGCGGGCGGCTTCGATGGTCACGGCTTGTCACCGTGGGCGTGTCACGCCTGCTGGGCGTGCTTCCTGCTGTTGCAGCCGCGGCACAGTACCTGGATGTTCTCGGGGTCGTTGGTTCCGCCGGCTGCCTTGGGGACGATGTGGTCGCCGGTCAGGTCGTTGGAGGGGTGGGCAGGGACTCGCCATCCGGGGCACCAGTCGCCGTGCTCGGCTTTGTGCTGGGCTACTGCCTGGGCTGCTGCTGCGCGCCAGGCTTGGGTGTAGCCGCGCTGGTGTGCGCTGCCTCGGGTGCGGTCCTGCTGTGCTTGCCACTCGGCCTGGTGGGTGTCGCAGCGGGAGGGGTTACGGGTGAGCCGGCTACACACGAGACAGGGGCGCTGGCGTCGCATGCGTCCTCCCTGTTCACGCTGAAGCCCCAGCCGCGGGGCCGGGGCTTCGGGGTGGGCGGTGCTACATGCGGCGGCGGAACAGGCAGATCAGGCCGATACGTTCGCCGCCGAGAGTCTTGCTTTCAGCGGCTGCCATGTTGGTGAGGGCCCAGCCTTCGGCCTCGATGGCTTCGATCTGTTCGCCGACGCCGGACATCGGAGCGGTGGTCTTGCTGCTGACGTTGGCCTCGATGATCTTGTATGCGAGGGTCGAGCGTCCTTCGGCGTAGGCCTTGCGTGCCTCGTCGCCGGCCTTCCCTGCCTTGGCGTTGTTGATGAACCCCACTGGTACCCCCCTGGTACGTAGCTGTGAGGGGCCAGTGTGGCGCTGCGTGGGGTGCTGGGGGAGTGGTTCGCCCGTGTTGTGACACGGCGAAGCCCCGGCCGGGGGGACCGAGCCGGGGCTTCGTCGTGCGTCTGGTGGTGCCGGTTGAGGGCACAGCTGTACACCGAGATCGTTACATCGCTCTGACCTGCGCGTCAAGCGGCAGCGCGGGTGCGGCGCTTGGCGTCGAGGGCGACGACGTCCGTGACCTTGAACCACGGCTGTCGAGGGGTGCCGCCGGCCCGGGTGAGCTGGCCCCGGTGGACGAGCTGCCGGACGCCGCCGAGCTTGATGCCAAGCAGCTGCGCGACCTGGTGGGCAGTGAGGTGACCGGGCGGGGCGTACAGGGGCTCCATGCGCTCAGTGTGGCTCAGTTGTGCGCGCCCGGTCCTGGTCCGGCCGGGTGTATTCGGGACAGACGGCGCAGGATGGCTTGGTGGCGCGCACGGTCCAGGGTGCCCGAAGCGAAACCGATCTCGGGCTGCCCTTGTTCATTCCACTGGATCGCCGGGTTTGGCGGAGTCTCGAAGCCTAGCTGTGCGGCGGACCAGCCCCAGTGGGCAGCGTGCGTCATGAGGTCTTCCACGGCCGCGCGGCGAAGCTGGACCGTGTCGACCTCTTGGCCGAGGTCATTGACATGGGCAGTGTGGGCCAGCTCGGCATCGCTGCTGGCGGCAACAGCGGCCGCCTCTACCACGTGGCTGAGTTCCATCTCCTGCCCGGCGATGCTGACCCGCACTGACCTGCCTTCAAGCACTGTGCGGAGGTGGTTGCCCAGCTGTGGGTTCTTCTTGAACCGCCACCACGAGAAGGCCGTCAAGATCAATATCAGGAGGGGCCACTTCAGGGAGGAGATGAATTCCAGGACGCTCACTCGGACTCCGGTCGCTCTGGCCAGCGGGTGGCCCCATTCTGGAGCCCCTTATCTGATGTCGCAGCGGTTCGCTTCCAGTAGCTGTGACTCAGTGGCCGCAGTCCGGCTTTGACCACCAGCCGCAGATGCCGCAGTACTCGTACACAGTCCTGTGGATGAGGGCATGGATGTGGCGTCGCATGGGGTCTCCGGGGTGTCTCGGGGCCGGTCTACGGCCCGTTCTACGGGTGGTCTACAGCCCCTTCTGTGGCGTCGTGACCTGCGTCTACGTCGCTGAGAGGGGGGTCTACGGGTGTGGGGGAGAGCAGGGCGTCGATGTCGGCGGCCTTGATGCCGCTGCGGCCGGTCTGGTCTCCAATGCGGACGCTCTTGTGGATGGTGATGCGGCAGTGGACGAGGAGCGCGCGCAGGGCGCCGTCGTCGAGGTGTGCGGCCGCGGGGTGGGCCTGGAGCGCGTCGTACAGGTCGCGCAGGAAGATCGCGGGCCGATCGCCGACCATGTCGCGGACGCTGGCGAGGAAGGCCCGTTCGAGCTCCTCGACGGTCGGCGGTACAGGGCGGCCGGCGCGCCAGGCCGCGGCGGTGAAGCCGAGGCTGGCGGCGGGCCCGATCCAGGATGTCGCGGTGAGCATCTGCGTGAGGTGGCCGAGGCCGTAGGCGAGGGCGGGCGCCCGTAGGGCGAGGGAATGCCAGTCCTCGCCTGCGAGCCAGAGGCCGAGGCGGCGGGCCAGAGTGGCGGCGCCGCTGGTGAGCTGGGTGGCGTGGTCGGCTCGGCGGTGCCACCAGCAGTCGCAAGGCGGCCCTGGAGCCTCACGGAGGACCGCGAGCTGCTCGGTGAGGTCCAGGGTGTCGTCCTCTGGGCCGATGTCCACGCTCAGGCGCTGCCGACAAAGCTGGCGAGCATGCGGGCGATGTTGGCGAAGAACATGCCGATCATCGAGCCGAGTTGTGTGCCGGACAGAGAGAGGCCGAGACCGAGGCAGACGAAGCCGGGCAGGAGGTGCAGCTTCTTGGTGTCCTTGCCGTGTTTGTGCATGTTCCAGGCCCAGATGCCCAGCCCGATGATGAGCAGCACGCTGATGGGGACGGATCCTCCCTGCCCGGTCGGGGCTTGGGGTGCGGCCATGGTGTGGGTGCGGGCGGTGTCGATGGCGGCGATGAGGGTGGTCTTCACGGGTGTCCTTCAGTACGAGAGCGCGACGATCGCCGCGATGAGGAGCAGGGCGGTGAGAGCGGCGCGGGCGACGTAGCGGCGGGCCGCTGAGCCCGCGGGCAGTACCCGGAGCGCGAGGAGGGTGGGGAAGAAGGCGAGGCAGGCGTAGTAGCCGATGCCGTGGTAGGTGATCACGGCTTCTCCGGGTGCTGCGGCAGCAGGCGGACGACGTCGATCCGGGGCGGGGTGCCGTGCGGGTAGAGACCGAACTTCCAGGCGCCGGTGTAGGCGCGGGCGAGGGTGGCGAGGGCGAGTTCGATCGCGGTCTCGGTGCCCTGGCCGGCTTCCGCGAAGACGGCGAGGCTCTGGCGCATGGCGTTGGTGAGCCGCAGTGCGCCGTCTGGCGCGGATGGCGCAGGTGGCGCCTTGGTCCGCGCCGCGTCTGGCGCCGTCTGGCGCAGGGCGTCGAGGTCGCGGCGCACGGTGTCCTTGCTGAGGCCGAGCCGGGCAGCGATCTGCCGGGCGCTGAGCTGCGGCTCAGCGTCGGCGAGCTGGCGCACGGCGGCGCGCCGGGCGGCGCGCTCTGGCGCAGTCGGCGTGCTCACTGGCTCTCACCCCTGGCGCACAGTGCGGACAGACGGCGGGCCCGAGCGCGGAGTTCGGCGGCGTGCTCGACGAGGGCGTCGGCCATGGCGTCCAGGCCGATCGGCCCGGTGGGGTACCAGTCGCTGTCGATGAAGACGTTGACGAAGGTGCCGATGCCGGGCGGCCGCTCGGTGAAGGGCCGCTGTTCCAGTGTGGTGATCAGGTGGGTGGCCGGGCCGCGGCTGGTGGGCAGGGCGAGAGACTCGTCGGGGCCCACGTGTGTGATGTCGACGCGGTAGAGCGGGGCGTCGTCCTGGTGGCCGACGCACCAACTGGGGCAGGTGATCGTGACGTCGCCGTGGTCGATGGTGGGCACCGTGACGGTGCGGGGCCCGGTCACGGGCCCTTGCTTTCGGCGGCCTTGCGCAGGATGAGGGCGTACTCGCCGCGGGTGATGTCCCGGTCGACGCGTGGCATGCACGCGTGCAGGACGCGCTCGAGGAGTTCGGCGGTCTCGGTGAAGCCGCGGAGGTTCGTGGCGTAGGTGCAGGCGAGGGCGAGCCGGGAGTCTTCCAGCATGGGGTCTTCGGGCCGGTAGCTGCTGATCTTGTCGGCGATGGCGACGAGGAGTTGCGCGGCGTCGGCGCGGAGGGCCGCGGTCTGGCCGAGGACGGCCTGCGTGACGGGGCCGGGGTCGTTGATCGCGCTCACGGCTTCACCGCCGGGCGGATGCTGCCGGTGACGCCTGCGGCCGTGATGTTCATGGTGATGGTGCGGCCGGGGCTGCGGCGGATGACGCCGGCGGCGACGAGGCGCCGGGCGGACGGGGAACTTGCGGGCGCACTGGGGCCCGGGAAATGATCGGCCATAGCCGATGCCTCCTGGTGTAGTCAGGAAGTGCTTGGTCAGGGAGTCGGAGTGGCGCGCGCGCCCGTCGGTGTTCCAGCACCGGCGGAGCTGCTGCTCCGGCTCCCGTCCTGCTTATGCGGTTGTGTTCGTGCCGGTGTCCGTTCCAGCGGACCCGTGCTTCTTGATCGCCTTGTCGATGGCGGTGTGGCTCTTGCCGAGCTCCTTGGCGACCGCGTACACGCTGCCGAGCTCCGCCACGCCCTCCATCAGGGCCTCGGCTCGGCGCTTCGCTGCTTGTGACGTCTGGTTTCGGAGCTGTTCCAGCAGCTCGTCCTCCGTGCGTACTCGCTCGCGCCAGGGTGGCTTTTCCATCGCCACACAGACTATCCAACCCTGGGTTGGATAGTCAAGCATGCGGGCACTCAACTCAGCTCCCGCTGCCTGGACTTGGCGGCGACTGTACTGACGGTCCGCATCACCTCGGCGGCATGCCGCGCACAGATGACCGCCTCACCGTCCGGGGTGATCGCCTCCGCCGTGCAGCGGTTGCCGTACCGGTTCGTCATGCGGCACGTCACGATGCGCTCGGCCATGCTTCCTCCTTCGCTCGGGCGAGAGCTGCCTCGACTTCCGGCTGCGCTTTGGCGAGTTCGAGCCAGCGCTCTGTGGGCCAGTCGGCGCCGCACCAGCTGCACGCGGCTGACGACTGGCCGGGGTACAGGCGGACGACGGCCCCGCACAGCACCTCGTCGATCAGGGTCGGGCAGTAGCCCAGGCGCCGCGGCCGGTCCTTGGGGTCGCGCGGATTGACGATCGAGATGACGTCCCGCTCGAGGTCGCGGATCTCCTCGGCGAACGCACCGGCCATGGGCCAGTTCCCTGCGATCCACTCCAGGTTGATCGACAGGGCGCGGGCGGCGACGACGATGCGCCGGCCGACGATGCCCGCGATGACGGGCTCGTTCCAGCCGCGGTCCTGCTGCATGGCCGAGCGCCAGTCCTCCAGGACTCCGACGATGCCGCCGGGGCCGCGGAGGCTGAGTACCGACTCGGAGACGGGCAGCGGCGCCTCGATGGGCTGCGTGCGGCCGTACTCGGGCCGTCGGCCGCCGGGCTGCAGGAAAGCGGCCAGGGCTTCCCAGAGACGGGGCATGCGGTCGAGGCGCTGCGCGGTGCCGAGTGTGCAGCCGGGGCACAGGTAGCCGTGCTCCAGCTCTGTCTCGCACAGGCCGCACTGGTTCACGCCTCGGCCCTCTCGCGCGCGGCGGCGAGCTTGGCCTCGGCGGTGCGGGCGGCCTTGCGGTCACGGCGGTCGTCGAGTGCGCCGCCGATGATCTGGCTGAACAGCATCAGGTACACGCCGATGCAGATGCCGAGGCCGAGCAGCTGGATGTCGTGGTCGCTCACGGTTGTTTTCCTCCTGGCCTAGAACGGGGGCTCGTCGGAGTGGCCGGCCGGGGCCTGCGCGGCGGGCTGTGCTGGGGTCTGTGCCGGGGACCCCCATCCGCCCTGCGTGGGCGCCGCCGCGGGGGCTGGCTTGGCGGACGCCCAGGTGTCGTCGGCCGGTGCCTGACGCTGGCTGCCGCTGCTGGGGTTCTTCGTCACCTTGGCCGTGGCCCGAGCGAGGCTGACGCCGACATCGTCGACGTCGAGCTCGTATACGGTGCGCTTGACCTGGTCGCGGTCTTCGTAGGACCGCTGCTTCAGGCGGCCCTGCACGATGACGCGCATGCCGCGGGCGAGGGACTCGGCGGCGTTCTCGGCGGCCT
This sequence comes from Streptomyces sp. NPDC002004, assembly GCF_053593975.1. Lineage (NCBI taxonomy): Bacteria > Bacillati > Actinomycetota > Actinomycetes > Kitasatosporales > Streptomycetaceae > Streptomyces > Streptomyces sp. NPDC002004. The sequence continues at coordinate 147,496 of NZ_JBSFDP010000010.1, read as the reverse complement.
GCCGCCACACGGAGCAGGTGAGGAACAGGGCGTCGCCGTCCTCCCAGGCGTTGGTGGTCTTGTTGAAGACGCGGGGCGTCGAGGCGACGCGGAACTTGGCAACGGCCGCGCCGCCCGGGGTGAAGCGCAGTTCGGGGTCGTCGACGAGGTTGCCGACGATCGTGATGACGGTCTCTCCGGACATCAGGGGGTCTCCTGGCTTCGTTGATCACTTTGCCGGTGCCGACAAAGTGACAAGGATTTTCAGTAGGCGGGCACCCGTAAAGTGATCTACGGGATGCTGGGTTGGAGGCCGGGCCCGGTACCCGCGGGCCCGGCCGATGTCGTGCGGATCAGGCGTGGTCTTCGTAGACGGCGCCGCTGAGGATGTCCTCTGCCATGGCCGTGATGACGTCCCGGCGGGTGAGAGCTCCATCCGCGGTGGGTGCGGGGTAGTCGGAAGGCAGGTCCCGTTCCACGGCGTCGACGACGTCGGTGGTCTTGAAGGTGATGCCGGTGTGCGCCGCGAGGCCGGCGATCTGTTCCACTGCCCGCTCGGTGCGGGCGATCAGGTCTGCCGCGAGGGCCTGAAGGTCCATGGTCATTTCTCCTTGGTGTCGTTTCGAGGGGGACGGGCTGTCCCCTTCAGATCCGTCAGCCGTGGGCGTGTCCCCACGGTTGAGGTTGCGGAGGCGCTGGGCGTGGCGGGCGGCGAGGCCGCGCTGCCGGGCGGCGGCGAGGGCTGCACGCCGACGCTTGGTCGCCTCGACGCGGGCGCGGGCGGCGGCGATCTTCTCGGCCACGATGTCGTCGACGTTCATCGCGCGGCCCGAATGGTGTTGGGGACGGGCATTGAGGCGCCTCCTGTTGCGGTTGTGGTGACCTCGTCCTCGTCCCGGGCTGATGAGGCAACCCCTCCTGTGTGACCTCGTCCTCGTCCCACCTAAAGAAGTGGGACGAGGGACGAGGTCTCACTCACCTCGTCCGGACGAGGTGGGGACGAGGTGGGGACGAGGTCAAGCGGCAGGCTGTTCGGGGGCTGGTTTAGAGGGGTCGGGAATGGAGTGGAGGGTCGAGTTCCGGGGGCCGGGCGAGGCCTCGATCTGCCCGCTGTCGACTAGATCCGCGACGGCCCGGCGGACGTCGGCCGCCCGCCCGGTGACGCGGTCCTCAATGCCCTTGCCGGTGAGCGGATCCTTGGCCTTGCCGATGGCTTCGAGAACCTTCCGCTTGATGCCGTCGAGGCGCTTGCGCTCCTCGTCCTCCTGGCGGTCCTCCTCGTCGCGCTGGATGGGCGCGTACAGGTGGGCTTCGGCGAACTCGGCGGACTCGGACTTGACGACCAGGTCGGCGTACCAGTGCATGCCGCTGGAGTGAGGCAGTCCGTTCTTGCGGATCTGGGCGGGCCGGTCCTTGGCGACGCGGATGGTCGACTTGCCGGTGAGGCCGATGCCGAAGGGGCGCCGGTTCTCGAGGATGTACATCACGCCGTTGAGGCCGTTGAGCTTGTGGACGCCGCCGATGCTGTACCGGCCGCGGTTCTCGCTGGACTTGACGACGTGGTCGAGGGTGACGACGGCGGCACCAGAGTTCATGAGCGGGCGCAGCAGCTGACGTCCGAACTTGGCGATGTCGGTGTTGTCCTTCAGCTCCAGACCGAAAAGGCTCATGCCCTCGGTGACCCCGTCGACGATGGCCAGGGTCGGGCTGCTCTCTAGCACCATGGCCAGGTCGAGCAGGTCGATGTCGCTGGGGGTGTTCTCAGGGCGGACGTAGTGGAAGTACTCCAGGACGTCCGCCGGGTTGGCGCCGAGGCAGAGGAGCCGGCCGACGACGCCGCCCGCGTCGTCCTCGAAGTCGAGGTAGAGGACGTGGTTGCCGTCGTTGATCTCCTGCAAGCAGGCGATGAGGGCGAACCAGGTCTTGCCCGCCTCGGACTCGCTGGCGACGCTGTTCATCCGGCCCGGGTAGAACAGGCCGACGCCGTCGTCCCGGCGCCCGACCGTGGGCTGGGGCGGCTTGTATGAGCCGTCGAGGACCGACCGCAGGTCTTGGGCGCCCCAGGTGCGCGGCGCCTGTTCCTTGTCGGCGGGCGGCGCTGCGTCCACGTCTCCCCAGTCCATGGGCGGCTCGTCGCCGTCGGGGCCGAAGTAGGCGTCCATGGCCTGGTCGAAGTCGGTCGTCACGCCGCCCACCCTCGGTCGCCCGGGCGGGTTGAGGCGCTGTCGAACGAGGCGCGGGCTTCGGACTCGCTGAGGCCTACCGCGGACGCGGCGGACAGCAGTCCCATCTCGGCCTCGCCGAGGTCGATGAGGTTCTGCTCGGCGAGCTCGTGGGCGCGGCATGCGGCGAAGTACAAGGCGTTGTTGCGATGGCCTTCGTGCGTGTCCATGACGTGCTGGACGAGGTCGGCCACGGTCCACATCCGTCCGCCGCCGGGCCGCTGCTGGCCCTTCTCCTGGGCGGGGAAGCGGTGGCGGGGCGTGGCGAGCGGCGGCGGAACCGGGCGGCGCTGTTTGCGCGGCAGCAGAGCAGCCGGCCAGTCCACCGTGGGAGCGAGGTAGCCCGCGTCGCCTGCCCACCGGTAGCGGCCGCCGGAAGAGTGCACCGACGGGGTGAGCAGGATGTATCCGTTGTGCTTGAAGTCGATGCCGGGTCCGCCGAGGCCGGGCAGCTCGAAAGCAGGGGAGCGGTACAGGATGTGCAGGCCACCACCACCGGTGATCTGCATGGTGGTGCCGGGCAGGACTCCGACGCGCTTCTCGAGTGCCTGGTACGACTCGGATCCCCCGTTCCGGGGATCGATGTCGATGACGGCCCAGCCGTTGAGCTTGCAGGGCGCGCCGATGTTGGCGTCGGGTTCCTCGTCCCACCACTTGCGGACGAGGCTGGGGTCGGTGGTGGCTGCCCAGAAGCCGTGGCAGGTGGGCACGCCGCACTGGCATTCCTCGGGGCGATGCTTGATGTAAAGGCTGCTCTGCCGGTCGCACCGCGGGCAGTTGGCGAAAGGGGTCTTGTTCCGGCGGACGCGAAAAACCTTGATGCCGAGGCTGGCGTAGGCCAATGCGGCGTCGCCGAGTTCGGCGGGAATGCGGAGGCCGACGGTCACGAACGTGCTCTCTTCTACGAGCTGGATCGGTTGGTTCGTGGGGTGCTGGCGGGCGCCGTTGGGGGTGGGCGGCGCCCGCCAGCGGTCAGGCGGCCGTCCGCTTACCCCTAGCGATCTCCTCAGCGGCAGCGGTGATGCGGGCGCACCAATTGCGAGCGGCGGTGAGGACAGTCATGGGGCTGGGCTGCTGTGCGAGGTCGTGCCGGATGGAGTCGAGGACCATCTCGTGCAGGGCCTTCTCGGCCGCACGCTGCACGTACAGCTCGCCCTGGTTGGGCTGCTCGACCGCGTCGAGGCCGACGGGGTTTTCTACCGGCCACTGGCCTGGGTGTCGCTCCGTCATGCCGCCTCCTTGGTCGCGTGCTGCTGGTGGAAGATCGCTCGGATTCGGGCGCGTTGGTCGTCGGTGAGGGGTGGGGCCTGGTCGACGACGGCGCGGACGCGAGCCCAGTACGCCGTGTCTGTGGCCGGGCGGCCGGGGGTGTCCCCGGCCGCGGCGGCGTCTGTCGGCGTGGTCATTTCTCGGCCTCGGCGAGTGCGGCGCGCAGGTCGTCGAGGGTGTCGCTCGGCCGCTGGCCGGGCGGGACGAGCAGGATGTCGCCGACGAGGTGGGCGTGATCGCCGAGAGCTTCGATGGCATCTGAGTTGTCCCCGTCGGCCTGGACCAGGCGGATCCGGTGCTCACAGACGAGAGCGATGAGTCTCTCCCGTGCGCAGATGTCGAGGACGCGGTCGAAGGTGCCGCCGGGGTCGCCGTTCTCCTTGATGAGGTCGCCGATGAAGTCGAGGCACTCGGCGACCTGGGGGGAAATGCTGGCTTTGGCCTCTTCGATGTCGGCGAGGGCGCGGGTGACGGCGGGGCTGTGGGCCAGGGTGGTCACGCCTGTACCTCCGCGTGTGCGATGAGTTCGCGGATGGCGGTCAGGCGCTCGGCGGGGTTCTGGCCGAGGGGGACGACGACGATGCTGCTGCCGTCGTCGAGGCGGCAGTAGAAGGCGAGGAAGGCCGGCCGCAGGGGCTCGGGCAGCGTGGCCGTGTCCCACTCCTCGATCTGCAGGTTGTGCTCGGCGATGAGAGCGGCGAGGGCCCCGCCGTCTGCCTGTGGAGCGGCGCTGGTCTGTGGCAGGATGGTCATCGAGCTTCCGATCTGCTGGTAGGCGGATTCGTTGAACTGCTCGACAGACGGCGCCGGGTCGCACCCCGGCGCTGTCGTCGTTTTGGCGCCCCTCGGCCCGGCCGTGGTCACGCCGTTTTCCTCTCGCTGCTGAGTGAGGACTTCTCGCGAAGCGCCTTGATGAGCTCGCCGTATGCGATCGCCCCCTCGCCTCGCGGCTTCCGCACTCCGCGTTCCCAGCGCCAAACGGTGGATTGATCCACCCCGCAGGCCCGGGCCACTTCACCAATCGACAGCTGCGCTGCGACCCGCAGGCGCTCGGCTTCACCGCTGGTGACAGCCAGGCGCACGTCAGCGAGACGCAAGACATTCGCTTGTGCCATGCCCACACCCTAGCCATTGCTTTGCCATTCACGCAATGAGTGGGTTGCCTGTGACTATGCCAGTCACTGTCCGTACTCTTGCCGTAACATTGCCGATGTGGGCAGGATGGGGGCATGGATGAGTCCCTTAAGCCACCCCCCGGCTGGAGGTTTGCTGCCTTCCCGTGGTTCGCCATGGATGAGCCGACCGAACTGCCACGCCTCCTTCGCGTGGGATCGGTCTTGCTGCCCGAGTTCTTTCACCTGGTCATCGCGCCAGAGTCCGCTTGGCGGACTCTGCAGGATGGCTCGGAAGCGCCGGATAGGGACTGGGATGCTCCGGTCTTGTTCCTGAACTTTCAGGTCTACGAGGGCGAGCTTGAGATGACCGAGGCTCGGTCGGCCTGGCAAGACATCGGTACTGTCATGGAGAAGGTTCGCCGGGTGGCTAAGCCTGAGAAGTGGAAGCTTTTGGGTGTCCACTACATGACCCAGTACCTGGTTCAGTTCATGGACGAAGGTGGCCGGCCCGAGGCCGATCACATGCGAAACGCCCCCGACTGGCCCGCAGGCGGGGATAAGGATCCATACGGCAACCGGCCGAAGGCGGCCATCGAGTGGCTAGACCAGTTGCAGTCACATGCAGCGGAGGCCTACGCGTCAGCCCGTGGGACGCCCAATCCACGACGGAAACGAGTGCGAATCACTGACGAGTTTCTGCAGAAGGTTGCCCGGGTCTACTCGGTCGCGGAGCGGGCTGGCTTGCCACCCACGCGTGAAGTGGCAAGCCAGTTCAAGGCGCCTCACTCAACTGCTGCAAGGTGGGTTGGTTCCGCACGCCGTAAGAAGTTCTTGCCGCCAGCCGGTACGCCTGTGTATGGGGGCTACGACCCCACCATTGAGCGACGGCTGGAGATCGAGTGGGAGCTGCACGACAGCGGGGAGGGCTTTTCTCCGAAGCAGCGCCGCGAGCTCGAGATAGAGCTGGAGAGCCTCGGCGGTCCGGTACCCGGCAGAGAAGGCTAGCGACGCCCGCGCTTCCACTCGAACTCGATCGCGTCGTAGTCGAAGTACCCGCCGTCAGGCATGCGCCCAGGCCGTGGCGTCTTGAGCGTGACGTCGACGAGCGCGCGCAGCGCTGCCCGCTTCTGCTCCAGGTCCAGCGCGAACCACGCCTTCCGCACGTCCGGCGCGCCGACCAGACCAACGAGCGGATCCCGGGTCGCGGCGCGTGCCAGCTGCCTCGTCACGCTCTCCAACTGGGCGCGGGCCGTGTCGGTGCCCTCGGTGAACTGGCTCATGGAGATCTGTCCCGCGCCGAATAGGCTGGCCAGGTCAGTCATGCGACGTCTGATCTGCTCGCTCTCCAGCTGCAGCGCGGAGACGTCGATGTCCTCCGGGCCCGGCAGCAAGAGGTCGGAGGCGTCCGGTCTCGAGAGCCGCTCGATGACGACGTCCTGGACGTACTCGTCGACCTTCTCGGCTCGCCTGCCGCCGCCGTGCGCGGTCTGGCACCGGTAGCTCGGGTACTGCCGGCCACCGGACTGGGTGACGTACACGGTCGACGTGCAGTCCTCGCGGCCGCACCGGTACAGCAGCGACCCCAGCCACTTTGGCTGTGAGCCTGCCTGTGTTCGACGCGACGGGTCCGTCAGGATCGCCACAACGGCGCGGAATCGCGGCACGTCGATGATGGGCTCCCACTGCCCGGTGCCGATTTCCTCGCCCTTGTAGACGGCGATCCCGGCGTTCCTCGGCCGCAGCAGCATGTCGCGTGCCTCGACGTGCCCGACCGGATTCCCGCGGGTCGTGGTGTACCCCTTGTCTGCCAGCCACTTCACCCAGCTGCGGAGCGAGGAGCCCGACAGGATCATGTCGACGCCGGTCTCGATGGCCGCCGCCTCCTCGGGCACCAGCTTGTTCATGTCGAGGACCGACTCTTCTGTCTCCTGGCCGGTCTTCTTGTCGACGGCGGTCCGCGTCTGGCCAGTGGGCAGGCCCCAGCCGAACGGGCGGATGCCGCCGCCCCATTCGCCATTCATGGCCTTCTGCTGGCGGGCGCGGGCGACGCGCTCACCCTTGTGCTCCGACTCGTGGCGGGCGACGGCGCCGAGGATGCGAGCGGTCATGCGCCCGGACGGGGTGGACAGGTCGATCGGGCCGGCCTGGCAGGTGTGGGTGTTCACACCGCGGCGCTCGGACAGGTCGATGTACTCCTCCAGCTCGGTGGGGGAGCGGTGCAATCGGTCGGTGTGCCAGGCGATGACGACCGTGGCCGTGCCTTGCTCAAGGTCCGTGAGCATCTGCCGGTAACCCGGCCGGGGCTTACCGCTGTAGGCGGACAAGTCGTTGTCGATGTAGGTCTCGACGATCTGCCAGCCGTTACGTTCCGCGAGGGCCTCGCAGTCCTCACGCTGCCGGTCGACGCCGAGATGCGCGCCGCTGCGGTCCTGGCTGATGCGCACGTAGACAACTGCGCGGGAGCGGCTGCCTGCGGCAACGTCGATGGCGGCGCGGAGAGTTGGACTCATGCCCTGAGTGTGCACCCGTAGTGGTGTCTCTGTCCCATGTTCGGGAAGACGACTCTGCTCAGCGCGCTGCTCGGCCAGGTCGGCCACGACGAACGGATCGTGCTCGCCGAGGACTCGGCGGAGCTGCGCCCGGACCATCCGCACGTGGTCCGGCTGGAGACCCGGCCGGCCAACCAGGAGGGCGCCGGGCTCGTCACCCTCCAGGACCTGGTGCGCCAGGCCCTGCGGATGCGCCCCGACAGGCTGGTTGTCGGCGAGGTCCGCGGCCCCGAGGTCGTCCACCTCCTGGCCGCCCTCAACACCGGCCACGAAGGCGGCTGCGGCACCGTCCACGCCAACGCCGCCGCGGACGTACCGGCCCGGCTGGAGGCCCTCGGAACGGCCGCGGGGCTCGACCGGGCAGCCCTGCACAGCCAGTTGGCGGCCGCGCTCTCGGTGGTGCTCCATCTCGTACGGGACCGCGCTGGACGGCGCCGGATCGCGGAGGTGCACGTCCTGGAGCGCGATGCGTCGGGACTGGTGGTGACGGTGCCGGCGCTGCGGTGGGCGCCGGAGTCCTTCGGTTACGAGCGGGGCTGGGAGCGACTGGCCGGACTGCTCGGAGGCGGGGCGTCGTGACGGGCACACCGACGGACGGGATCGGCACGGCCCTCGTGACGACGAGCGGGACGGCGACGCAGGCGGCAGGGCAGGGCGAGGCCGACGGGACCATGGCGCTGGGTGCGGCACCCCTCTGCGCGGCGCTGGTGTGCGCGGGTGCCGCGGCATGGCTCATGGGCGGCGGCGACCACGGGGCGCGACGGGCACGGCTGCTGCTCGCCGGGACGAGTGCCTCGGCGGCACCGTCCGCCGAGGCCGCGGGCGGCGCCGCGGCGAAACGGCGAGGGCACCCGTGGCGGTCGGCGCTCGCCCGGATACGGGCCAGGATGCGGCCCGAGTGGTGGTGCGTCGTGGCCGGAGCGGCCGTCGCCCTGCTGGGGCAGTCACTGGTGCCGTTGGCGCTGGGGGCCGTGGGGGTCCCTCTCGCGCGGCGCGCTCTGCGGGCCGGGGCCGCGCGGCGGGCGCGCGGGCGACGGGCCGACGCCGTGATCGCGCTGTGTGCGGCGCTCGCCGGTGAGGTGCGGGCGGGACGCCAGCCGGGGCAGGCCCTGCTGGTCGCGGCTCGTGACTCGGGCGGACTCGGCGGGGCGCAGCCCGCGGTCCTGGCGGCCGCCCGGTTCGGCGGGGACGTCCCGGGCTCCCTGGCGCAGGCGGCGCGGGAGCCGGGTGCGGAAGGGCTCCTGGGGCTCGCGGCCTGCTGGCGGGTCGCCGTGGACCGTGGCGCCGGGCTCGCCGACGGCCTGGACCGCCTGGAGGGTGCCCTGCGCGCCGAGCGGGACCAACGCGCCGATCTGCGCGCCCAGTTGTCCGGCGCACGCTCCACGGCGGTCCTGCTCGCCGGGCTCCCGGCTCTGGGGCTTCTCCTGGGCACCGCCCTCGGCGCCGCCCCGCTCCGGGTCCTCCTGCACACGGCACCCGGCCTGGTCTGTCTGCTGACGGGCGGCCTGCTGGAGGGCGCGGGCCTGTGGTGGGCGCTGCGGATCGTGCGGGGAGGGGAGGGCGAGGGCGGTGGGTGAGGACCGGCCGGAGGAGGCGCCGGGAATGCCGCTGAGCGGGGCGGTGTGGGGGTGTGGGGAGCCCGGGAGTCCCGGGGTGCCCTCGGGTGCCCGGGAGCGCTGGAGCGGGCCGAGAAGGGCCGGGGGGCTCGTGCGGGCGGTGGAGCGGGCTGAAAGGGAGCCGGGGACGCCGGTGGGCGACGGAGCGGGCCGGGAAGGCGCCCGGGACGCCCCTACGGGGCGCCGGAGCGGGTCGAGAGTGCACAACGGAGAGCCGGAGGGCGGAGACGGATGAGCGGGGATGTCGTCCACAGGCTGGGGGCGGCCGTGTGGAGCCTGCCGGCGCTGCTGTGGCTGGTGTGCACGGCATACGCGGTGCGGGCCGAGCGACGGATACGGCGGCGTACGCATGCGGTGCTGGGCGGGTCCGTCCGACCTGTCCGAGCCGAGCGGATCAAGGGGCGGCGACCAGCGGCTCGGCGGACAAGAGAGCCGGGCGGTCCGAGCCGAGGGAACGCGATGGCAGGGGCGGTTCGGCGGTGGCTGCCGGTGGTGGGTGTGGCCGTCGCCGGATACGTCCTGGTGGGCGGGGCCGCCGGATGCCTCGTGGGGCTGGCCGCAGGGTACGGCGCCTGGCGCCGGCAGCACCGGCCCGTACCCGTCGAGGAGTTCGACGCGGCGCGTGCGGCACGCGAACTTCCGCTGGCCGCCGATCTTCTGGCCGCATGCATTGCGGCCGGAGCCGACCCGGTGACGGCCGCACGTGCGGTCGGCGACTCACTGGACGGGCCCGTGGGCGCCCGGCTCGCCCAGGGCGCCGCCGAGGTCCGGCTCGGGGCCGAACCGGCGGAGGCGTGGCGCAGGCTGGCCTCCCTGCCGGGCGCGGGAGGCCTGGCGAGGCTGTTGGAGCGGGCCGGTGACTCCGGCGCCCCTGCCGCGGCCGCCGTCGCGCGGCTGGCCGCGGAGGCGCGCTCCGCATGGGGGCGCGAGGCGACGGCGAGAGCGCGCCGGGCGGGCGTGCTGATCACGGCTCCGGTGGGGCTGTGCTTCCTGCCCGCGTTTCTGACGGTCGGTGTGGTCCCGGTGCTGATCGGGCTGGCGGGCGGGCTCCTGAACGGGGGTGGTGGGTGACGAGGACGCGCCCGGCCACGGGTCCGGCGCGCAGAAAACCGGAATGCCGAACACGCGACACCGAACACGGAACACGGAACACGGAACACGGAACACGGAACACGAGAAGCGGATACGACGGCCGTAGGGCCGGAAAGGTCACGGGGGTTGAGATGAACGCAGGGGTGTGGAGGGCATGGGCACGGGTGTGCGCCCTGGTCGGTAAGGCGCGTACGCGGGGGAGGGACGCCGGGATGGTGACCTCCGAGTACGCCATGGGACTGATCGCGGCGGTCGGCTTCGCCGGGCTGCTCTACAAGGTGCTGACGAGCGCGCAGGTCAGGGCGGCGCTCCAGGGCATCGTCGAGAAGGCGCTCGATGTCCGATTCTGAACCCATCGCCCGGGGCGTGCGGGGCGCGCGGCGCAGCCGGGACCGTGGCTTCGCGACGGCCGAGACGGCGGTGGTGCTGCCGGTGCTGGTGGTGTTCGCGATGGGTCTGGTCTGGGCGCTGCTCGCGGCGGCCGGGCAGATCCAGTGCGTGGACGCCGCCAGGGCCGGGGCACGCGCCGCGGCCCGGCAGGACCCGGAGTCCGCCGTCGTCGCGGCGGCGCGGCAGGCGGCTCCGCGCGGCGCCGAGGTTGCGGTGCGACGTGAGGGGGACCTGGTCCGGGTCACGGTGCGGGCGGAGGCCCCGGGGCCGGGGCCTCTGTCGCTGAGGCTTGGGCACGAAGCGGTGGCACTGGCGGAGGAGACCGTGGGGGAGGCGATGTGACGGCCACCGACCGCAAGTGCCGCTCGGGCCGGGCGGTCCCGACGTCCCGGCGGGGGTTGCGCGCCCGCGGAGCCTCCCTTGGTGGAACGCCGACCGTCTCCGATGCGCGGCCCGTCTGCCGGGTACGCGTCTCCGGGGCACCACGCGTCTCCGGGGTGCCGCGCGTCAGCGGAGCACCCGCCCGCGGCATACCCGTACGCGGAGCCCCCGTACACGGAGTCCCCGTACGCGGAGCCCCCGGGCCGGGAGCGCTCGGCGGGGCCGACCGGGGATCGGCCACCGTGTGGGTGGTCGTGGTGTTGGCCGCGCTCTGTCTGGTTTTCGGGGCGGTGCTCACGATGGCTCAGGCCGTCGTGGCCCGGCACCGGGCGGGCGGAGCGGCGGACCTCGCGGCGCTGGCGGCGGCGGACCACTGGACGGAGGGGAGCGAGCAGGCATGCGCCCGGGCCGCCCGGGTGGCCCGCGCACAGGGCGCCAGGCTCGTGCGGTGCGCGGTCGAGGGCGAGATCTCCGACGTCACGGCATCGGCGGGTGTCGGTCTCCTGACTGCCGAGGTCCGGTCCCGCGCCGGTCCCGCCGGTCCCGCTGGTTCTGCCGGTCCTGTCGGTCCCGCGGGTTCCTCCAGCTTCGTCGGATCCGCCGGTTCCATCGGTCCCGCGGGACTGGAGTCCGACGGGTCTCCGGGGCCTCCGCTCCGGACGGGTCCGCGTCGGCCGACGTTCGCAACGGCCGGGGTGGATGGCTGCGCCGGCCGGGGGCACGTAGGCCGCCCGGGGCCGCGCACGCCGGAGCCACGTGGCCCGGGGTCACTGCGCAGGCGCCCCCCGCAGCAGCACCCCGAGCAGCCGCACCGCCCCCTGCTTGTGCAGCGGATCGTTGCCATTGCCGCACTTGGGCGACTGGATGCAGGAGGGGCAGCCGGCCTCGCACTCGCAGGAGGCGATGGCCTCCCGCGTGGCCGTGAGCCAGGCCCGGGCGGTGTGGAAGGCGCGTTCGGCGAAGCCGGCGCCGCCGGGATGGCCGTCGTAGACGAAGACGGTCGGCAGCAGGGTGTCGGGGTGCAGCGGGACCGACACACCGCCGATGTCCCAGCGGTCGCAGGTGGCGAACAGCGGCAGCATGCCGATGGATGCGTGCTCGGCCGCGTGCAGGGCGCCGCCCAGCTGCTCGGGGCCGACGCGGGCGGCGTCGAGTTGGTCCTCGGTGACCGTCCACCACACGGCACGCGTGCGGAGGGTACGAGGAGGCAGGTCGAGCTTCGTCTCGCCCAGCACCTCGCCCGTGATGAGTTTGCGGCGCAGGAAGGAGACGACCTGGTTGGTGACTTCGACGGAGCCGTAGCAGAGCCGGCCGTCGCCCCAGGGGACTTCCACGTCCGTCTCCAGGACGGAGATGGACGTGGTGTCGCGGGCGACCGTCGAGTACGGCGGGGCGGCCTCCTCGACGAGGGCGACCGAGTCCTCCAGGTCCAGGTGCTTCACCAGGTACGTACGGCCCTGGTGGAGGTGGACCGCTCCGTCGTGGACGGCGGTGTGCGCCGCGGACGCGTCGACGGTGCCGAGCAGCCGCCCGGTCGCCGCCTCGACGATCTGCACCGGTCTGCCGCCCTCGCCGCGGATGTCGGTGAGGTCGGCGGCCCGCTCCCGGCGTGTCCAGTGCCATGCCTTGGTGCGGCGGCGCAGCAGCTTTGCGGCCTCCAGCTGCGGCAGCAGCTCGGCGGCGGCGGGGCCGAAGAGGGGCAGATCCTCGTCCGTGAGGGGCAGCTCGGCGGCGGCGGCGCACAGGTGCGGGGCGAGGACGTACGGGTTGTCGGGGTCGAGGACGGTGGATTCGACCGGTCGGCGGAAGAGCGCGTCCGGGTGGTGGACGAGGTATGTGTCCAGCGGGTCGTCGCGGGCCACCAGCACCGCGAGCGCGCCCTCCCCGGAGCGTCCGGCACGCCCGGCCTGCTGCCACAGCGAGGCCCGGGTGCCCGGGTAGCCGGCGATGACGACGGCGTCCAGGCCGGAGACGTCGACACCGAGCTCCAGGGCGGTGGTGGCGGCGAGACCGAGAAGTTCGCCGGAGTGCAGGGCGCGCTCCAGGGCGCGGCGCTCCTCGGGGAGATAACCGCCGCGGTAGGCGGCGACGCGGCGGGCCAGGGAGCGGTCGACTTCGGCGAGCCGTTCCTGGGCGATCACCGAGATCAGCTCGGAGCCGCGGCGGGAGCGCACGAAGGCGACCGTGCGGACGCCCTGGACGACCAGATCGGTCAGCAGCTCGGCAGTCTCCGCGGTGGCGGTGCGCCGCACCGGGGCGCCCCGTTCGCCGTGCAGCTCGGTCAGGGGCGGTTCCCACAGGGCGAAGACGAGTTCGCCGCGGGGCGAGGCGTCGTCGGCGACCTCGACCACCGGCAGTCCGGTCAGCCGGCCGGCGGCCAGCGAGGGTTCGGCGGCGGTCGCGGAGGCGAGCAGGAAGACGGGCGAGGAGCCGTAGCGGGCGCAGAGGCGGCGCAGACGGCGCAGTACCTGGGCGACGTGGGAGCCGAAGACACCCCGGTAGGTGTGGCACTCGTCGATGACGACATAGCGCAGGGAGCGCAGGAAGGAGGACCAGCGGGGGTGGGAGGGAAGTATCCCGCGGTGGAGCATGTCGGGGTTGGTGAGGACGTACGTGGCGTACTGGCGGACCCACTCGCGCTCCTCGACGGGGGTGTCACCGTCGTACACGGCCGGTCGCACGGCGTTGCCCAGGGGCCGGGCCAGGTCCTTCACCGCACGGCACTGGTCGGCGGCGAGGGCCTTGGTCGGTGCGAGGTACAGGGCGGTCGCGCCGCGGCCGTTCGGGGCCTCGGCGCCGTCGAGCAGTGTGCTGAGCACCGGGACGAGATAGGCGAGCGACTTGCCCGAGGCGGTGCCCGTCGCGACGACGACCGAATCGCCGTCGAGCGCATGTTCGGCAGCGAGAGCCTGATGGGCCCAGGGGTGTTGGATCCCCGCCTGTTGGACGGCCGCGATCACTTCCGGGCGGATGCGATCCGGCCAGACGGCATGGCGGCCCGGTCGCGGGGGCAAGTGCTCCGTATGAGTGATGCGCGAAGCCCGGCTCGGACCCGGGGCGAGCCGGTCCAGGACCGTCTGTGGGGACACGCGCGCAGCGGTGTCCGCCGGGGGTCGATCGGATCGGTGATTCTTGGCCATCGGCACCGAGTGTGTCACCGGCGTGACGGACAATGGGCTCAAGGCGTCGTGCACGCCTGCCGGTAAGTGATTGAATGCCATCGCGGCTGGCGATCCATCCCGGGGGCTAAAGCCGAGGTGTCCCATGGGGCGACCGCTCGATAGCAAGGTGCTGGAGGATCCGTGGACCTGTCCCTGTCGACCCGTACCGTCGGCGATCGTACGGTCGTCGAGGTCGGTGGCGAAATCGATGTTTACACCGCGCCCAAGCTGCGCGAGCAGCTGGTCGAGCTGGTGAACGACGGCAATTTCCATCTTGTCGTCGACATGGAGGGCGTCGACTTCCTCGACTCCACCGGGCTCGGCGTGCTTGTCGGCGGCCTGAAGCGGGTGCGTGCCCACGAGGGCTCGCTGCGCCTGGTCTGCAACCAGGAGCGCATTCTCAAGATCTTCCGTATCACCGGCCTGACCAAGGTGTTCCCCATCCACACCTCGGTCGAGGAAGCCGTCGCGGCCACCGACTGAGTGCCGGTTCCCCGGGGCCGGCCCCGGGGTGAGATACGTGGGGGGCCGGGCCTTGGCCCGGCCCCCTGAGAGCACGCCCGTACATCCGAGGGGGATGCATGGCCACCGTTGAGCTCCGCTTCAGCGCGCTGCCCGAGCACGTCCGCACCGCCCGGTTGGTGGCGGCGGCGGTGGCGCGCAGGGCCGGGGTGGACGAGGCCGTCCTGGACGAGGTGCGCCTCGCCGTGGGCGAAGCGTGCACGCGCGCCGTCGGGCTGCATCAGAGCAACGCGATTGCCGCACCCGTCCGGGTGATGCTGATCGAGGAGGAGAAGCAGTTCTCCATCGAGGTCGGCGACGAGGCGCCGCACGCCGTGCCCGCCGGCCGGGGTGCCGAGGGCGATGCGGAGGCCGAGGAAGAGGACGAGATGGGCCTCGCCGTCATCAGTGGTCTCGTCGACGACGTTCAGGTCAGCTCCGACGAGGGCGGCGGCCTGATCCGGATGACCTGGCCGACGGCCCCCGCGACGCTGCTGCCCTGAGCGGGTCGCCTCCGGCCTGGACCGCTGTCCCGGCCGGCGGCCCCGTTCCGCGCAGGCCCGTCCCCGGCGGAACGCTTCACGCCGCTCCCCGGCCGGGCTGCCCTTCCCGTGCTGCCCCTGGCCGCGCCGCTTTCCGCGCCGTTTCCCGGCCGGGCCGTTTCCCGCGCTGCCTTCTCACGCCCCCTTGCCGGCCGGTTCGCTCCACGCTCGCCTCGTGACCGGGCCGCTTCACGCTTGCCTCCGTCACCGGGCCGCCTTCGCTCCGTCGCCGGGCCGCCTCACGCCCGTCCCGCAGTCGGCCCACCGCACGTCCGTCGCCCCGATGGGACCCCTTCCCGCCCCCTGTCCTGCTTCCCGCCCCCTGCCCTGCCGGGCGACAGCACACCCGCGGACCCGGCGGACACGCCGCGCCGACCGTCCGGGTGGCGGCACCCCGCGCCAGCGGCACGCCGCGCCGACCGTCGCGCTCGCCATCACGTCGCGCTCGCCATCACGTCGCGCCCGCCGTCCTCGCGGCACCCACGTCGCGCCGGCCGTCTCGATGGCGTCACGTCTCGCTCCCCGGCAGGTCGCTCCTGCCACGCCGCGCTGACCGCCCCGCCCGAATCACCCGCGCCCGCCGCCCCGCCCGAACCGCGCCGCGCCCGCCGCCCCGCTCGAACCACCCGCGCCCGCCGCCCCCGCGGCACTGTTCCGCCTCGCCCTCCCGGGGCGACCACTTCGCGCCACCGTCCTCAGACGTCGCCTCCGGGCCCGGGCCGTCCTGCCGGGTGACCGGCTCGCGCCAGGGCGCCGGACACTCTCGTCACAAGCGCAACTCAGAGGTCGTGTTCCACGCTGCTGAACAGGAACTCTCTGCTTTTCCGATCATTTCCCCAGATCATTTGTTGATCATTGATCCTGCGTCAATGCTTTTGGGGCATTACCCCTTTCAGGGGCAATCGCAGGGGGGCGATCATTTGCTGATGAGGAAGTGCGGGCCAATTCCGTTTGCGGCACACTGTTTTGATCAGGTTCAGCTCCCTACAATCCGTCCACATCTTGAGCTCAGCCCAAGCGTCAAGGAGGACGAATGGCGGGGCTTTCTACCCCTCATCAGTTTGACCACCCCACAACCTTCGCAGCCGCAGTACTGACGGACCACAACCGTCTGATCGTGATGGTCATCGGCGCTGTCGCCGTGGCAGCCCTGGTCGTCGCGGGGATCCTGGTGCGCCAGGTACTCGCGGCGGGCGAGGGCACCGACAACATGAAGAAGATCGCGGCAGCGGTCCAGGAAGGCGCGAACGCCTATCTGGCCCGGCAGTTGCGCACCCTCGCGGTATTCGCCGTGGTGGTGTTCTTCCTGCTCATGCTGCTGCCCGCCGACGACTGGAACCAGCGCATCGGCCGGTCGGTGTTCTTCCTGATCGGAGCCGCGTTCTCGGCGGCCACCGGCTATGCCGGCATGCACCTCGCCGTACGCAGCAATGTCCGCGTCGCGGCCGCCGCGCGCGAGGCAACTCCGGCGGAAGGTGAGCCGGAAAAGGATCTCACCGCCGTCTCGCACAAAGCCATGAAGATCGCTTTCCGCACGGGCGGCGTCGTCGGCATGTTCACAGTGGGGCTCGGTCTGCTGGGCGCCTCCTGTGTGGTGCTGGTGTACGCGGCCAACGCGCCGAAAGTCCTGGAGGGCTTCGGTCTGGGTGCCGCGCTGATCGCGATGTTCATGCGTGTCGGCGGCGGCATCTTCACCAAGGCCGCCGACGTCGGCGCCGACCTGGTCGGCAAGGTCGAGCAGGGCATTCCGGAGGATGATCCGCGCAATGCCGCGACCATCGCCGACAACGTGGGCGACAACGTCGGCGACTGCGCCGGTATGGCGGCCGACCTCTTCGAGTCGTACGCGGTGACGCTGGTCGCCGCGCTCATCCTCGGCAAGGTGGCGTTCGGTGACTCCGGCCTCGCGTTCCCGCTGATCGTCCCGGCGATCGGCGTGATCACCGCGATGATCGGCATCTTCGCGGTGGCCCCCCGCCGCACCGACCGCAGCGGCATGTCCGCGATCAACCGAGGCTTCTTCATCTCGGCGTTCATCTCGCTCGCGCTGGTGGCCGTCGCGGTCTTCATGTACCTGCCGTCCACGTACGCCGGCCTGGCGGGCGTGTCGGACGCGGCGATCCGGACGAAGGGCGGGGACCCGCGGGTGCTCGCCCTCGTCGCCGTCGCCATCGGCATCGTGCTCGCCGCGCTGATCCAGCAGCTCACCGGCTACTTCACCGAGACCACCCGACGCCCGGTCCGCGACATCGGCAGGACCTCGCTCACCGGTCCCGCGACCGTCGTGCTCGCCGGTATCTCCGTCGGTCTGGAATCGGCGGTGTACACCGCGCTGTTGATCGGCCTCGGCGTGTACGGGGCGTTCCTGCTCGGCGGTACGTCGATCATGCTCGCGCTGTTCGCGGTGGCGCTGGCCGGTACCGGTCTGCTCACCACGGTCGGCGTGATCGTCGCCATGGACACGTTCGGTCCGGTCTCGGACAACGCGCAGGGCATCGCCGAGATGTCCGGCGACGTCCAGGGGGCGGGCGCCCAGGTGCTCACCGACCTGGACGCGGTCGGCAACACCACCAAGGCGATCACCAAGGGCATCGCGATCGCGACGGCCGTGCTCGCGGCGTCGGCGCTGTTCGGGTCGTACCGCGACGCGATCGTGTCGGCCGCGCAGGACGTGGGCGAGAAGGTGGGCGACGGCGGTCCGTTGAGCCTGGTCATGGACATCTCGCAGCCCAACAACCTGGTCGGCATGATCGCCGGTGCGGCGGTCGTGTTCCTCTTCTCCGGGCTCGCGATCAACGCGGTGTCGCGTTCGGCCGGGGCGGTGGTCTACGAGGTCCGGCGGCAGTTCCGCGAGAAGCCCGGGATCATGGACTACACCGAGAAGCCCGAGTACGGGCGCGTCGTCGACATCTGCACCAAGGACGCGCTGCGCGAGCTCGCCACGCCCGGCCTGCTCGCCGTCCTGGCGCCCATCGCGATCGGGTTCACGCTCGGGGTCGGGGCGCTCGGCTCCTACCTCGCGGGTGCGATCGCCACCGGAACGCTGATGGCCGTCTTCCTGGCCAACTCCGGTGGTGCGTGGGACAACGCCAAGAAGCTCGTCGAGGACGGCCACCACGGTGGCAAGGGCAGTGAGGCCCACGCCGCGACGGTCATCGGTGACACCGTGGGCGACCCGTTCAAGGACACCGCGGGCCCGGCGATCAACCCGCTGCTGAAGGTGATGAACCTGGTGGCGCTGCTCATCGCGCCCGCTGTCGTCAAGTTCAGCTACGGGCACGACGCCAGCCTTGCGGTGCGGGTGGTGATCGCGCTGCTGGCGCTCGCCGTCATCGTCGGTGCGGTGTACGTATCCAAGCGGCGCGGCATTGCCGTCGGCGACGAGGAGGGTGCGGAGGAACGGGTGGCCAAGTCGGCCGATCCGGCAGTGGTTTCGTAGACCTGACGCCGTGTCCGGACCTCGGTCCGGCGCGGAGTCGGGCCGGTGTGACGGGCGGGCGGCGCTGTGATGCGCCGCCCGCCCGTCGCGTGCCGGTCCGGGGGCGGACCTGTGATGCTCCCGTGAGCCTTCTCTCCCGTGGGTCAAAACATTGCAATAGGGTGCACAAGGGATATTCGGCTTGGGATCGCCGCCCGCTCTGCGTGTATGTTCCGGGGCCGAGAGCCATGGAAGGGACCAAACCGGTGAACAAGAAGCTTGCAGCCGCACTGTCCGGCGGTGCGGTACTGGTACTGGCGTTGTCGGGCTGCAGCGACAACAGCAACGACAAGCTGAACTCCTGGGCCAAGACGGTCTGTGACGCCGTGCAGCCGCAGGCGAAGAAGATCGGGGACGCCAACGCCGCGATCCAGAAGGAGACGTCGGACCAGAGCAAGCCCGCGGACGTCCAGAAGACGGACTCCAAGGCCTTCCAGGACATGTCCGCCGCGTACAAGGCGATCGGCGACGCCGTGAACAAGGCCGGGGCGCCGCCCGTCTCCGACGGCAAGAAGAAGCAGCAGGACGCCGTCAACGAGCTCGACGGCATCTCCAAGAAGTACGCCGCCCTCAAGAAGCAGGTCGACGGACTGGACACCAAGGACCAGGCGAAGTTCGCGGACGGTCTGAAGAGCATCGCCGGTGACCTCGACAAGCTCGGGCAGAGCGGGAACGACGCGCTCAAGAAGCTCGAGGAGGGTGACGTCGGTAAGGCGATGCAGCAGCAGAGCAGCTGCAAGAGCGCGTCCACCTCGTCGGGGGCGGCCAACGGGTGAGCCCGCGCCCGGTGCCGGGGAGCCCGCGGCTTCCCGGCACCGGTGACGGATCCTCCTCCTGACGTCCCCGCCGTCGGCGTCGGGCGGTCGCGCCCTGGTGCCCTGCACCGCCGATCGGCGCATTCGCCGGAGTCCCGCCCCGGCGGTGGAACGGAACGCCGCGCCGGTGGCGCGCGGAGTGTCCGTCTCCGGCCGGGGCGACACGATCGGTGGCGGACCGTGAGGCGTACGCACGGCCGTCTGCGGTGACAATGGGCTCGTGAGTGCTACCAGCCTGTCAAAGCTTCCCTCGTCCGATCGTCCCGATGCCGCCGCGCGGCTGCGGGAGGCCCTGCTGGCCGTCGACTTCACGGCCGACGGGCTGCTGGAGCTGCTGGGTGCTCCGGCGTACGCCGCGCTGGCGCGCAGCGAGACCGTGCCCGCGCTGCGCGCGACCCGCGAGGACGGGCCGCTGGAGACGCTGGTGCGGCTCTTCCTGCTCCAGCAACCCGTGCTCCGCGCGCGGGTGGAGGGCGTTCTGCCCGTCGAGGAGTGCCTGGAGAGCGGCTGGCTGACCCGGGCCGGCGGCGACGAGGTCGCAGCCACCGTGGACGTACGCCCGTATGGCGGACCCGACGGCGAGGACTGGTTCATCGTCTCGGACCTCGGCTGCGCCGTCGGCGGTGCGGGCGGCATCGGCCGACGCGAGGAGGGCGTCGTCCTCGGTGTCGGCGGTGCCTCCACGACGCTCGCGGGCATCACCGTGCGGACCCCGGCCACCTCGGCGCTCGACCTCGGCACCGGATCCGGCATCCAGGCGCTGCACGCCTCGCGGCACGCCACCCGGGTCACCGCGACCGACCTCAACCCCCGTGCGCTGCACGTCACCCGGCTGACGCTCGCCCTGTCCGGTGCCCCCGAGGCCGAGCTGCGCGAGGGCTCGCTCTACGAACCGGTCGGCGACGACACGTACGACCTGATCGTCTCCAATCCGCCCTTCGTGATCTCCCCCGGCGCCCGGCTCACCTACCGGGACGGGGGCATGGGCGGGGACGATCTGTGCCGCTCGCTCGTTCAGCAGGCGGGGGACAGGCTGAACGAAGGGGGGTACGCACACTTCCTCGCCAACTGGCAGCACGTCGAGGGCGAGGACTGGACGGACCGGCTCCGCTCCTGGGTGCCGCGGGGCTGTGACGCGTGGATCGTGCAGCGCGAGGTGCAGGACGTCACGCAGTACGCCGAGCTGTGGCTGCGCGATGCCGGGGACCACCGTACGGATCCGGCCGAATACGCGGCCCGCTACGACGCATGGCTGGACGAGTTCGAGGCCCGCAAGACCAAGGCCGTCGGGTTCGGCTGGATCACCCTCCGCAAGCGCGCCGGGGCCGAGGCGTCGGCGACCCCCGCGTCGATCACCGTCGAGGAGTGGCCGCATCCCGTGGAGCAGCCGCTCGGCGACACCGTGCGCGCACACTTCCGGCGCCAGGACTATCTGCGTGCGCACGACGACGCGGCCCTGCTCGCCGGGCACTTCACGCTCGCCGGCGAGATCGTCCAGGAACAGGTCGGCCTGCCCGGGGCCGAGGACCCCGAGCACGTCGTGCTGCGCCAGCACCGCGGGATGCGGCGCGCGACCAAGGTCGACACCGTGGGCGCAGGGTTCGCCGGCGTGTGCGACGGGTCGCTGAGCGCCGGGCGGATCATCGACGCCATCGCGCAGCTGCTCGGCGAGGACCCCGTGGTGCTGCGGGACAGCACGCCGGCCCAGATCCGGCTCCTGGTCGAGCAGGGCTTCCTGGAGCCGGCCACGCCGTAGGTTCCCGGGCCGAAAGGGGCGCGGCCGTTCATTTCCGTACGAGCGTCCGCGCCCGTTCACCCGGGGTTCGCCCCCCGGCTTCCCCGCCGTGCCAGCCTCGCACTCCGAGGCGCCGGGGCGGCCGGGACGACCGGTACCGCCGGGGCGCCGGGGCGGCCGACGGCACCCGGGGACCCGCTCGGTCCCCGAGGCGCCCGAGGCACCCGAGGCCAACGAGGCACTCGACGGCGCAGAGGGGCGACCGATGGAGAGCGGACCGGCGATCTTCGCTGGCACGGTGTTCGGACTGTTCGGGGCGGGGCTGCTGGCCTGGACCGGAAGCAGGGTGCGGCACGGTGCCCCCGTCGCCCACGGTGTGCACCCGGTCGCGTCGGCGGCGCTGGCGGCCCTGGCCGGATCCGGTGCCCTGTTCCTCGGGGTGTGGTGCTTCACACGGATCTGAGAGAACACGCCGTGCGCCGCTCCCCGCGGAGGGGCCTCGGATCATGAAAGTGCCCAGCCGGGGCGCCGTCTCCCCGTGGATCGTGACGTCTCCTCAGTGAGCGAGGGGTCACCCTCCGCAGGGTGGCCGAAAACGGCAGGTCGTCGCTCCGGGCGGCAAGAACAGCGGTAGTCGGGTTACCGTTCGAGTGGCCGTTGCGGGCTTTCCCCGTTTGACACGGGGGCGGGATGTACCGTCACACTCCGCAGCGTCACCGTACGTATCGCACAGCTGCGTACGGCCCGCACAGCCACAGTGCCGACCGGAGAGAAGAGCGAAGTTGTCCCCGACCAGCGAGACCGCACAGGGCGGCCGCCGACTCGTCATCGTCGAGTCGCCTGCCAAGGCGAAGACGATCAAGGGCTACCTCGGCCCCGGCTACGTCGTCGAAGCGAGCGTCGGGCACATCCGGGACCTTCCGAACGGCGCCGCGGAGGTGCCCGAGAAGTACACCGGCGAGGTACGCCGTCTCGGCGTGGACGTCGAACACGACTTCCAGCCGATCTATGTCGTCAACGCCGACAAGAAGGCCCAGGTCAAGAAGCTCAAGGACCTGCTGCGCGAGTCCGACGAGCTCTACCTCGCCACCGATGAGGACCGGGAGGGCGAGGCGATCGCCTGGCACCTCCAGGAGGTCCTCAAGCCCAAGGTCCCGGTCCGCCGGATGGTCTTCCACGAGATCACCAAGGACGCGATCCGCGAGGCCGTCGCCAACCCGCGCGAGCTGAACAAGAAGCTCGTCGACGCCCAGGAGACCCGCCGCATCCTCGACCGCCTGTACGGCTACGAGGTCTCGCCGGTCCTCTGGAAGAAGGTCATGCCGCGCCTGTCGGCGGGCCGTGTCCAGTCGGTCGCCACGCGCCTGGTCGTGGAGCGCGAGCGGGAGCGTATGGCGTTCCGCTCCGCCGAGTACTGGGACCTGACCGGCACCTTCGCGACCGGCCGCGCCGGTGACCCGTCCGACCCGTCGTCGCTGGTCGCCCGCCTCGCCACGGTGGACGGCAGGCGCGTCGCACAGGGCCGTGACTTCGACTCGCTGGGGCAGCTGAAGACCGCGAACACGCTCCACCTCGACGAGGCGAACGCCCGTGCGCTCGCCGCCGCCCTGGAGAGCACGCAGTTCGCGGTGCGCTCCGTCGAGTCCAAGCCGTACCGCCGCTCGCCGTACGCGCCGTTCCGAACCACGACCCTCCAGCAGGAGGCGAGCCGCAAGCTCGGCTTCGGCGCGAAGGCCACGATGCAGGTCGCGCAGAAGCTGTACGAGAACGGCTTCATCACCTATATGCGTACGGACTCGACCACGCTGAGCGAGACGGCCGTCGCCGCCGCCCGGGCCCAGGTCACCCACCTGTACGGGGCGGACTACCTGCCGGCGCAGCCGCGCACGTACGCCGGGAAGGTCAAGAACGCACAGGAGGCGCACGAGGCGATCCGCCCCTCGGGCGACCGTTTCCGCACGCCCGCCGAGACGGGTCTGACCGGCGACCAGTTCAAGCTCTACGAGCTGATCTGGAAGCGCACCGTCGCCTCCCAGATGAAGGACGCGGTCGGCAACTCCGTCACCGTCAAGATCGGCGGACGGTCCGCGGACGGCCGGGACGTCGAGTTCTCCGCCTCCGGCAAGACGATCACCTTCCACGGCTTCCTGAAGGCGTACGTCGAGGGCGCGGACGACCCGAACGCCGAACTCGACGACCGCGAGCGCCGGCTGCCGCAGGTCTCCCAGGGCGACGCGCTGTCCGCCGAGGAGATCACCGTCGACGGCCACGCCACCAAGCCCCCGGCCCGCTACACCGAGGCCAGCCTGGTCAAGGAGCTCGAGGAGCGCGAGATCGGCCGCCCGTCGACGTACGCGTCGATCATCGGCACGATCCTCGACCGCGGCTACGTCTTCAAGAAGGGCACGGCCCTCGTGCCGTCCTTCCTGTCCTTCGCCGTCGTCAATCTGCTCGAGAAGCACTTCGGGCGGCTCGTCGACTACGACTTCACCGCCAAGATGGAGGACGACCTCGACCGCATCGCGCGTGGCGAGGCGCAGGCGGTGCCGTGGCTGAAGCGTTTCTACTTCGGCGAGGGCGAGGGCCACGGAGGCGCGGCCGAGGCCGGCAACGGCGACGGCGACCACCTCGGCGGCCTCAAGGAACTCGTCACCGACCTGGGTGCGATCGACGCCCGCGAGGTGTCGTCGTTCCCCGTCGGCAACGACATCGTGCTGCGCGTCGGCCGCTACGGCCCGTACGTCGAGCGCGGCGAGAAGGACTCCGAGAACCACCAGCGCGCCGACATCCCCGACGATCTGCCGCCGGACGAGCTCACCATCGAGCTCGCCGAGGAACTGCTGGCCAAGCCCAGCGGGGAGCGGGTGCTCGGCACCGACCCGGAGGCGCCGCACCACCCGATCGTCGCGAAGGACGGCCGCTACGGCCCGTACGTCACCGAGGTGCTGCCCGACGGCACCCCGAAGACGGGCAAGAACGCCGTCAAGCCGCGCACCGCGTCGCTCTTCAAGTCGATGTCGCTCGACACGGTGACCCTCGACGACGCCCTGAAGCTGATGTCCCTGCCGCGCATCGTCGGCAAGGACGCCGAAGGCGTCGAGATCACCGCGCAGAACGGCCGCTACGGCCCGTACCTGAAGAAGGGCACGGACTCGCGCTCCCTGGAGAGCGAGGACCAGATCTTCGGCATCACGCTGGAGGAAGCGCTGGCGATCTACGCGCAGCCCAAGCAGCGTGGCCGCGCGGCCGCCAAGCCGCCGCTGAAGGAGCTGGGTGAGGACCCGGTCAGCGGCAAGCCGGTGGTCGTCAAGGACGGCCGCTTCGGCCCGTACGTCACGGACGGCGAGACCAACGCCACCCTGCGGTCCGCCGACAGCGTCGAGGAGATCACGCCGGAGCGAGGTTTCGAGCTGCTCGCCGAGAAGCGCGCCAAGGGCCCGGCGAAGAAGACCGCCAAGAAGGCGACGGCCAAGAAGACGGCCGCCAAGAAGGCGCCCGCGAAGAAGACCGCCGCGAAGAAGACGGCCGCCAAGAAGACGACCGCCACCAAGACGGCGGCCAAGAAGACCGCCGCCAAGAAGACGGCGGCCGCGAAGGCGACCGCCGCGGAGCCGGCTGCCGACGAGTAGGTCCTCGAAGCACGCACGCCGCCCCGGCACCGTCCCAGGTGCCGGGGCGGCTGTTTGTTCGGCCGGGGCCGTGTGGTGTCGGCGCCTGCGGATAGGCTGTCAGGATGACGCGAGCCGAGCAGCCAACGGCCGGAGTCCCGGCCCCCGACGACGCCCTGGTCGCAGATTCCCGGGAGCGCGCCGTGCGCGCCCTCCTGCGCGTACCCCAGCTGAAGAGGCTGTGGAGCGCCCAGCTCGTCGGCACCACGGGCGACGCACTCGCCCTCCTGGTCCTTGTCGTGCTGGCCCTGCAGGCCGCCGTGTACGAGGGCTCCTTCGGCGGTGGCTACCGGGGCACGGCCCTCGCGGTCGCCGCCGTCTTCGGGGCGCGCATCCTCGCCACCCTGCTCTTCGGCGCCGTCCTGCTCGGCCCGCTGACCGCGCTCACCTCGCCCGACGGCCCGCTGGACCGTCGCTGGACCATGGTCGCCGCGGACGGGCTGCGGGTCGCGGTGCTGATCATCGCGCCGCTGTGGATCGACTGGACGCCCGGCAACGCCCTCGCGGCGGTCCTTGTCACCGCCTTCGTCGTCGGGGTCGCCGAGCGCTTCTGGACGGTGTGCCGCGAGAGCGCGGCCCCGGCGCTGCTGCCGGCCCCGCCGCCGGAGGGCGCCGCGGTCCGCCCGCTGCCCGACCACATGGACGCGCTGCGCCGGCTGTCGCTGCGCACGGGCTTCGTCGCGCTGCCGCTGGCCGCCGCCGTGCTCGTCGTGGTCACACTGGTCAGCAATCTGCTGGGCGCCGGGATCGACTGGTTCGACGCCCACCAGGTGGCCCTCGCGTCCTACGTGGCCGCCGGGCTCTTCGC
This sequence comes from Streptomyces sp. NPDC002004, assembly GCF_053593975.1. Lineage (NCBI taxonomy): Bacteria > Bacillati > Actinomycetota > Actinomycetes > Kitasatosporales > Streptomycetaceae > Streptomyces > Streptomyces sp. NPDC002004. Next base: position 122,175 of record NZ_JBSFDP010000010.1, on the reverse strand, counting down.
CGCGTCGCTGTCGGTGGTGTACTTCCTGGAGCTGCCCGACGCCCAGACCCCGCGTCCGCGCTCGCCCCTCGAAGGGCTGCGCCGGCCCAAGTCGGGCACCGGCGTCGACAAGGGCCGCACCGGGGCGATCCCGCTGCTCGTCCTCGCCTGCGCCTCGGTCGCCGCCGCGATCTCGGCCGCGGTCGCCGTCTCCGTGCTGCACGCCGACGACCTCGGCGGCGGACCCGTGACGTACGGCCTGCTGGTGCTCGCGCTGACCGGCGGCACCGTCGTCGGGATCCGCACCGCCCCGTCCTTCCTGCCGTCGCTGTCGCGGCGCAGGCTGCTCGCGCTCGCGATCGCGGTCACCGGCCTCGCGCTGCTCGGCGGGGGCCTGATCCCCGACGTCACGACCGTGCTGCTGGTCATGGCCCTCGCGGGCTTCGCCGCCGGTCTCGCCGCCAACACCGGGCACGCGCTGCTCGACCAGGAGGCCGAGGACTACCGGCAGGCCCGTACGACGGAACACCTGCACGCGGTCGTCCGTGTCTTCGTGGCGCTCGGTGCCGTCGCGGCGCCCCTGCTGGCCGCCGCGATCGGGCCGCACCGCCTGGAGAACGGCAAGTTCGTCTTCGCGCACGGCGGCGCCGCCTTCACGCTGATGCTGGTCGGTGCGCTGCTGCTGCCGGTGGCCGCGATCGTGCTGGCCAAGGCCGACGACCGGTCCGGTGTGCCGCTGCGGCACGATCTGCGCGACGCGCTGCGCGGCGGCGACGACCCCGCGCAGGCTCCCGCGGCGAACGGGTTCTTCATCGCCCTGGAGGGCGGCGACGGCGCGGGCAAGTCCACCCAGGCCGAAGCGCTGGCCGAGTGGATCCGCGGCAAGGGCCACGAGGTCGTCGTCACCCGCGAGCCCGGTGCCACACCGGTCGGCAAGCGTCTGCGCTCGATCCTTCTGGACGTCTCGTCGGCGGGCCTCTCGCACCGCGCGGAGGCCCTGCTGTACGCCGCAGACCGCGCCGAACACGTCGACACGGTGGTCCGTCCCGCGCTGGAGCGGGGCGCCGTGGTCATCTCCGACCGCTACATCGACTCGTCGGTGGCGTACCAGGGGGCGGGCCGCGATCTGTCCCCGACCGAGATCGCCCGTATCAACCGCTGGGCCACCCACGGCCTGGTGCCGCATCTGACCGTGCTGCTCGACGTGGCGCCGGAGACCGCGCGCGAGCGCTTCACCGAGGCGCCGGACCGCCTGGAGTCGGAGCCGGCCGAGTTCCACGCGCGGGTCCGCTCCGGATTCCTCACGCTGGCCGCGGGCGACCCCGGCCGGTATCTGGTCGTCGACGCGGGCCAGGAGCCGGAGGCCGTCACGACCGTCATCCGGCACCGTCTCGACATGCTGCTGCCCCTTTCCGAGGCCGAGATCAAGGCCCAGGAGGAAGCCCGCAGGGCCGCCGAGGAGGAAGCCCGCCGCAAGGCCGAGGAGGAGGCCGCGCGGAAGGCCGAGGAGGAGCGGCTGGAGCGCGAGCGCCAGGAACAGCTGGCCAAGCTGCGCGCCGAGGAGGAGGAGCGCAAGCGGCGCGAGCTGGAAGAGGCCCAGCGCCGCGAGGCGGAGCGCCAGGCAGAGGAGGCCCGCCGGCGCGCCGAGGAGGCGCGGCAGCTCGCCGAGGAGGAGCGCGCCCGCCGGCTCGCCGAGGAGCAGGCCCGCGCGGCGGAGGAGGAGCGGCGCCGCCGCCAGGCCGAGGAGGAGGCGCGGCTGCGCGCCGAGGCCGAGGAACGGCGCCTGGAGCGGCAGCGCAAGGCCGAGGAGGCGCTGCTCCGGGCGGAGCAGGCGCGCAGGGCGGCGGAGGCCGCGGCGGCGGCTTCCACCGGGACGGCGGCTTCCACCGGGACGGCCGCCTCCACCGGGTCGGGGACCGACGGCGAGACGACGGTGCCCACGCCGGTCGTCCAGCCGGAGGACGGGGCGCACGGGTCGCAGTCGACGGGCCACGGCGGTGCGGGCCAGGGCTCGGAGGGCCATCGCTCGGAGGGCTTCCGCTCCGAGGGCCACGACGCCCGGCCGCAGGCTCGGGACGACCGGTCCCAGGGACAGCCGTGGGCCGACGAGACGGCCGTGCTGCCGCCGGTGCGGCCCACCGGGTCCACCGGGCAGTCCGCGATCGACGAGACCACCGTGCTGCCGCCCGTACGGCCGTCCGGATCCGGACGGGGCTCCGGTACCGGCACCGGTCGGGGCTCCGGTACCGGCACGTCCTCCGGCTCCGGCTCGGGCTCCGATGCCGAGGAGACGGCGGTGCTGCCGCAGCCGCCCGCGCCGCCGACGGGTGCCGCGGACGAGACGGCCGTGCTGCCGCCCGTGCGCGACGAGCGCGCCGACGACCGGGTGCCGCCCGGTTACTTCCGGGACGAGCGTCCGGCGGGCTCCGGTCAGGGCGGCGAGGGCGGCGAGGACCGTACCCGCGAGCTGCCGCAGGTCGACGAGCACGGACAGCCGCGTGCTGCCCGGCCCCGCCGGGACTGGGCGGAGGAGACCCCGCTGGACGATCTGCCGACGCTGGCGGACGAGCTGCTCGGCCCGCGGGAGGACGAGGACGAGGGCCGGCGCCGCCGGTACTGAGCGGCGGCGGACGGGCCCGGCGCCGCGGTCGGGCGCCGTCGGGACGACGGGAACGGCGGGTCGCGCCGGCGCCGAGCCGGGCGGCCCGCCGTCGTTGTCGGTGCCGCCCCTCACAATGGACTCGGCAAGGCGAAGCACGACGAGAAGGCGGCGACCCACGTGACCGTATGGGACGACCTCGTAGGCCAGGACCGGGTGAGCACCCAGCTGGACGCCGCCGCGCGCGACGCCGATGCCCTGGTGACCGCGCAGGCCGCCGGCGAGCCGCGTCCCGACGCGTCGAGGATGACCCATGCGTGGCTGTTCACGGGCCCCCCGGGCTCGGGCCGCTCGACCGCCGCGCGGGCCTTTGCCGCCGCCCTCCAGTGCACCAGCCCCGACCGGGCGCTGGGCGGTGCCCCGGGCTGCGGATTCTGCGACGGCTGCCACACCACGCTGGTCGGCACGCACGCGGACGTGGAGATCGTCCGTACGGACCTGCTCTCCATCGGCGTCAAGGAGACCCGTGACCTGGTCCGCCGCGCCCAGCTCTCCCCGGCCGGCGGCCGCTGGCAGGTCATCGTCCTGGAGGACGCCGACCGCCTCACGGAGGGCGCGGGGAACGTCCTGCTGAAGGCCGTCGAGGAGCCCGCGCCCCGCACGGTGTGGCTGTTGTGCGCTCCGTCCCTGGAGGACGTGCTGCCCACGATCCGCTCCCGCTGCCGCCACCTCACGCTGCGTACCCCGCCCGTCGATGCCGTCGCCGACGTGCTCGTACGCCGCGACGGCATCGAACCGGCCGTCGCCGCGGCCGTCGCCCGCGCCACGCAGGGCCACATCGGCCGCGCCCGCCGGCTGGCCACGGACGAGCGGGCGCGCGAGCGCCGCGCCGCCGTCCTGAAGCTGCCGCTGCGCGTCGACGACATCGGCGGCTGCCTGAAGGCGGCCCAGGAGCTGGTCGACGCGGCCGCCGAGGACGCCAAGCAGGTCGCCGAGGAGACCGACGCCAAGGAGACCGAGGAGCTGAAGGCCGCCCTCGGCGCCGCGCAGGGCGGACGGATGCCGCGCGGTACGGCCGGCGTGATGAAGGAGCTGGAGGACCGGCAGAAGCGCCGCAGGACCCGTACCCAGCGCGACAGCCTGGACCTGGCCCTCGTCGACCTCACCGGCTTCTACCGTGACGTGCTGGCCATCCAGCTCGGTTCGCAGGCGGCCCTGGCCAATGTCGAGGTGCAGGACGCGCTGGACCGCCTGGCACGCGGGACGACCCCCGAGTCGACCCTGCGCCGTATCGAGGCGATCGCCGCGTGCCGGGACGCCCTGGACCGCAATGTGGCGCCGCTGCTCGCGGTGGAGGCCATGGCGGTCGCGCTGCGCGCGGGCTGAGCGGGAGCACTCGGTCGCGCTGCGCGCGGGCCGGGAGAGGTGCATGTCCGGGCCGGGGCATGCGCTCGGTCGCGCGTCGCGTGGTGCGAGGGGACACTCGGAGCATCCTCGGAATCGCTCTTACGGGCAGCAGCAGCCACGGAACGTCACCGAGGTGTCGCGTACAGTTAGGCTCGCCTGATGAGAACCAGTCGCCGCGGCCTTCGCCGCCTCAGCGTCGCCCTGGCCGCCGCCGGGCTGATCGTTTCCGGGTGCTCGACGGGGGCCGGGAGCTCCACGGCCGAGGCCGCGATGGCGGCGTTGCCGAAGGCCACGCCCACGGCACTGAACCCCTACTACACGCAGCGGCTGAACTGGCATGCGTGCGGGGTTCCCGGCTTCGAGTGCGCCACGATGAAGGCACCGCTGGACTACGCGAACCCGTCGGCCGGCGACATCAAACTGGCGGTGTCCCGCAAGAAGGCCACCGGTCCCGGGAAACGCCTCGGTTCGCTGCTGGTCAACCCGGGAGGCCCGGGCGGTTCCGCGATCGGATATCTCCAGTCGTACGCGGCCCTCGGCTATCCCGCCCAGGTGCGCGCCCGCTACGACATGGTGGCCGTCGACCCGCGCGGCGTCGCCCGCAGCGAGCCCGTCGAATGCCTCGACGGGAAGCGTATGGACCAGTTCACCGAGACCGACTTCACCCCGGACGACCGGCAGGAGACCAACCGGCTGGTGACGCAGCTCAAGGACTTCGCCAAGGGCTGCGAGACCAAGTCGCGCACGGCGCTCCCGCACATCTCCACGGTCGAGGCGGCCCGGGACATGGACATCCTGCGGGCCCTGCTGGGCGACCAGAAGCTGAACTACGTCGGCGCCTCCTACGGCACCTTCCTCGGTGCGACGTACGCCGGTCTCTACCCGCAGCGCGTCGGCAGGTTCGTCCTCGACGGTGCGATGGACCCGCGACTGGACGCCCGCACGATGAACCTCGAACAGACCGCCGGATTCGAGACGGCGTTCGACTCCTTCGTGAAGGACTGCGTGAAGAACGCCGACTGTCCCCTCGGGGGCCCCGGTACCACTCCGGCGGCGGCCGGCAACAAGCTGAGGGAGTTCTTCCGGAAGGCCGACCGCAGCCCCGTCCCCACAGGTGCACGGGACGGCCGCAAGCTCGACGAGTCGCTCGCCACCACGGGCGTGATCGCGGCGCTGTACGACGAGGGGGCCTGGCCGCAGCTGCGGGGCGCGCTCACCGCGGCGATGAAGCACAACGACGGAGCGGGCCTGCTGGCTCTCTCCGACAGCTACTACGAGCGGGAGAGCGACGGCCGCTACGCGAACCTGATGTTCGCCAACGCCGCCGTGAACTGCCTCGACCTGCCGCCCGCCTTCACCTCTCCGGACCAGGTCCGCAAGGCCCTGCCCGACTTCGAGAAGGCGTCGCCCGTCTTCGGCGAGAGCCTGGCCTGGGAGTCGCTCAACTGCGCGTACTGGCCCGTCCGTCCCACCGGCGAGCCCCATCGCATCGAGGCGAAGGGCGCGGGTCCCATCGTCGTCGTCGGCACCACCCGCGATCCGGCCACCCCTTACCGCTGGGCCCAGTCCCTCGCCTCCCAGCTCTCCTCGGGAACGCTTCTCACCTACGTCGGCGACGGCCACACCGCCTACGGCCGCGGCAGCGACTGCATCGACACGGCGATCAACCGCTACCTCATCGACGGCACGCCGCCACCGGCCGGGAAGCGCTGCACCTGAACTGCGCGAGCCCTGCCGCCCGAGGTCGCGGCCGGGCCACCGCTGCGGGCGTGGGCGCGCGCCGTGCCGGCGGAGCTGCCGTGGTGGGGTTCGGCGGGCCGCTGTTCGCCACCACCGACGGTGGCTCAGCTCTCCACGGCTTCGGTCAGGGTGAACCGGACCGTGCGGTCGGTGCCGGTGAACTCGGTGCGAGCGGTGCCGGTGAGCTGAAGCGTCCTCCCGTGCGCCCAGTCGAGGAAGAGCAGACCGGCGCCGGGGTTGAGCGCGAGGTTTCCCAGCGTCATGAACATGGCGTTGCCCTGGTAGTCCGGCCAGCTCAGCTCGGTCGGGGACATGACCCGGACGAAGCCGGGCTCGCCGCCCCGGTGACTGGCATCCGCGGCTCCGGTGTCCGAGGCGCTGGAGATGAAGAACGTGTCGGCACCCGCGATCCACGCCTGCTGGGCGGGGGACAGCGCCGCCCCGGAGCCGCCGCCCTGCCGCGGTGCGCCCGGGGGCGGGGCCGGGCTCTCCCGCTTGCGCAGCTGCCCGGGGCAGTTGGTGAAGACCTGGTCGGCGTCGACGGCGAACCCTCGCGCGGTGGGCCGGGCCATGCCGTTGATCCGCAGCCTCAGCCGATTGCGGACGTCGGCGAAGAGCGTCCCCACTGGGAACGGCCCGGCCGCGAAGGTCCGCGCGAGGGGATCGCCCGCCTTCCAGTGCCGGGCGAGGGAGAGCGTGTGCGGGCCGGTGGCCCGGGCCAGGCCGGGCGGGCCGGTCAGGAGCGAGGCCCACATGCGGCCCTCCGGGTCGCAGGCACCGACCACCGCCATCCGCTGCATCCCGAGGAATGCGGCGATCACCTCGCTGATGCCGTCCCGGATCGTCCTGGCCGCGCGATCGGCCCGCTCCCTCTCCTCGGCCCGTGCCTGTACCTCGCGTTCACCTCGGTGGTAGGGGCTCATTCCGCGGTGTCTTCGGGCGGCTGCGGCATGCTGCGCAGCTTGCCGACGGGCGACAGGATGATCGGGATCAGCATCGCGGCAGAGAGCAGACCCGCTATCCACAGGGCCCCGTGCAGGCCCGTCATTCCCGCGAGCAGACCGCCGACCGGGCCACCCAGCGCGCCGCCTCCGTACAGCAGCATGCGCATCGCGGCCGTCATGCGGCCCATCAGCTTCTGCGGCGTGATGGTCTGACGCAGGCTCACGATGATGACGTTCGAGACGCTGCTGCCGAAGTACTCCAGGAAGAACGAGGCCACGAACAGGCCCACCAGCAGCCACCGGGGTCCGCCCGCCGCAGCGACGAGCAGCGGCCCGAGGAAGATGATCGAGACCGAGACCCGGTAGGCCGTGCCCACGGTCAGCCGGCGCACCACCATGCCGGAGACCAGCGCGCCCAGCAGGCCCCCCACCGCGGCCGCACTCATGACGAAGCCGACCGTGGCCGCGGACAGGTCCCTGTCCCGCACCGCGTACAGCAGGAACAGCGACTGCACCATGGTGAGGAAGAAGTTGCAGGAGCAGCCGACGAGCGCGATCGAGCGCAACCAGCGGTTGCCGAAGACCCAGCGCAGGCCCTCGGCCAGCTCGGTGCGCAGCTGCCGTTTGGTTTCGGGCGCGGGCGGGGCCGGCTCGGGTGCCCTGATGATCAGCAGGGACAGCACCGACACGACGTACGAGACGGAGTTGGCGGCCATCGCGAAGGGTGCCGAGAAGGCGCTCACCAGTGTGCCCGCGATACCGGGCCCCGCGACGTCGGCGGACGACAGCGTCGCGTTGAGCTTGGTGTTGGCCTCGAGCAGACTCCGCCGGTCCTTCACCAGCACCGGGACGTACGACATCCAGCTGACGTCGAAGAGCACTGCGGCCACCCCGACCCCGAGCGCCAGCGCGTACAGCAGCGGCAGGGTCAGCAGATCGAAGTGGTACAGCAGGGGCACCAGGCCGATGAGGACCATGCGGACCAGGTTGGCCCCCAGCATCACCGGCCGCTTGCGCACCCGGTCCACCCACACACCGAAGACGAGGGCGAGAGCGAGGAACGGCACCAGCTGGGCGAATCGCAGCAGGCCCAGCTGCTCGGGACCCACTTCGAAGACCAGCACCGCGGTGAGCGGCAGTGCGAGGTTGGTGATCTGGGTGCCGTACAGGGAGAGTGCCTCGCCCGCCCAGAACACCAGGAAGTCCCGGTTGTGCCAGAGGCTGGGTGGGGGGCTTTCCGCCTCGGCCACGGTCGCGGTGGCTGTTTCGGTGCCCCTGCTGTTCCCGCTCACGATGAAGTTCCCCCACGCAGTGCCTGGTTGACGATGCGGCCGATGGCGGTGAGCCCGGAGTCCCGCCAGATGGAGTGGTGGTCGCCGGGCACGGTGTACTCGGTCAGCCGGCTCAGGAAGGGCTGCCAGTTCAGCAGACTCCGGTCCGACTCCGAGGCCTTGATCAGGATCGCGGGACCGTCGTGGGACGGTTCGACGGAGTGCCTCCACAGGGCCGAGACATGCGTCCGGAACAGGGCGTAACGCTCCAGCAGGAATTCCGCGTCGAACTCCTCGGGAACGGCGCCGGAGTCCTCGACCGCCGCGAACCGCTCCTCCGGCCCGGCCTCCGGCCGCAGCCGCGACAGGGCCTTGTCGATCCCGGGCGCCTGGCCGCCCGTGACCCCGAGGAAGTCGTGCAGGAAGAAGCGCACCATGACGTCCTCGGCCGGGAGCGGCGCGGGCCGGGGCACCGCCGCGTCGACGATGACGAGCAGCGGCACCTCCTCTCCCGCCGCAGCGAGCAGCCGCGCCATCTCATAGGCGACGACGCCGCCGAGCGACCAGCCGAGCAGCTGGTAGGGGCCGTGCGGGCGGTCGGCCCTGAGGGTGGCCGTGTGCAGCTCGGCCAGCTCCCGGATCGAACCGGCCGGCTCGGAGATGCCGTCGAAACCCGGCGCCTCGAAGCCGAACACCGGCTGTTCCGGCCCGAGTTCGCCCGCGAGCCCCGTGTAGCAGTACGGCGAGCCGGAGACCGGATGGACGCAGTACAGAGGCAGTCCGCCGCCAGTCGCCCCGAGGGGGACCAGGCTGTCCAGGGGGGATTCGGTCACTGAGCCCGGTCTCCGTTCGCGCTCGGTCCACCGGTTCCGCTCCATGGCGCGGCAGAAGAGCCTGCCGCGGATGCGCTGCCGACGGTCCCGGCCTCCTGGGCCGGGACCGTCCCTCGCAGAGCCTCAAGCACGGGCACCGGAAGCCTTCTCCAGCAGGTTGTCGATGGCCGCGGCGATCGCGCCGACGGTCGCGCCGCCGTAGAGCATACGGACGTTGATCTTGACTTTGAAGTGCTTGTTCAGCCGACTCACCACCCGCATCGCCTGAAGCGAATTGCCGCCGACGGCAAAGAAGTTGCTGGCCGAGCCGACCCGGGACAGGGACAGGACGGTCCCGATGACCTCGGCCACCTTCTCCTCGGTCGGGGTGGCGGGCGGGACATAGCCGTCCGCGTCACCGTCCACGCTGGTCACCGGAGCGGGGAGCGCGGCCCGGTTGATCTTGCGCGCCGGAGTCAGCGGGAACTCCGGCAGCTCCACCCAGGCCGTCGGCACCATGTACTCGGGCATGGTGCGGCCCAGGTGCTCACGGAGTTCGGCCACGGTCGGCGACTCGTCGCCGAGCACGGTGTAGTAGCCGACGAGCTGCTTCTCCCCGCCGTCCTCGCGCAGCAGCACCAGGGCCATCCGCACCTTGGGGTGAGTCAGCAGCCCGGACTCGATCTCGCCGAGCTCGATCCGCAGCCCGCGCAGCTTCACCTGGTTGTCCAGCCGGCCGATGAAGTCGATCTGCAGATCAGGGGTCCAGCGCACCAGGTCCCCCGTGCGGTAGACCCGGCCCTCGCCCAGGAAGGGGTCGGGGATGAACTTCTCGTCGGTCAGCTCCGGCAGGTTGAGGTAGCCGCGGGACAGTCCGTCGTCACCGCCGATCAGCAGCTCGCCGGGAACGCCGACCGGCACCAGGTTGAGCTCCTTGTCGACCACATAGTGCAGACGGCTGAACTCGGGCCGCCCGATGGGCGGGGACGACTGCCATTCCTTGTGCTCACACAGGTACTCGGTGGTCGCCACCGACGCCTCGGTCGGTCCGTAGAGGTTCACGAACTTCCGGCCCGGCAGGTTCCACTTGTTGACCAGCTCGGCCGGCAGCGCCTCCGCACCGCCCATGATGTACTTCAGATCCGGGTACGGCCCCGCCTCGACCACGGAGAGGATCGCGGGCGACAGACCGGCGTACGTGACCCGCTGCTCACGCATCAGTGCGGCCAGGGCCTCGGGGGACGAAGCGTCCTCCGGCGCCACCAGCACCATGGCCGAGCCGCTGATCAGACCGGCGAAGATCTCGCCCTGCGACATGTCGAAGGTCAGGGCCGGCAGCTGGAGGAGCCGGTCCTCGTGGGTCCACTCGCCGAAGGTCCGCCGGTAGGCCTCGATGAACATGCGCAGACCGCGCTGCTCGATCATCACGCCCTTGGGACGCCCGGTCGACCCCGAGGTGTAGAGGACGTAGACCAGCGAGGTGGGGTTCGCCCACTCCTCCAGCGGCTCGTCGTCCGGTTCCGCCTCGATGGTGTCCCACTCGGAGTCGATCCGGATGCTCTCCCAGCCGCTCGAGTCGGGCAGGTCCTTCACCGATGCCGCCCGGGTGATGACCAGGGGCGCCCCGGTGTCCCGCAGCATGTGGTCGAGGCGGGCGTTGGGGTGCGAGGGGTCGATGATCGTGTAGGCGGCGCCGGACACCATGACGCCCAGAATCGCCACCAACGCGTCCAGGTCGCGGTCCATCGCAATGGCCACCACCTGCTCCTGCTGCACACCGCGGGAGCGGATGTACCGGGCGAGCTTGCCGGCGCGGCGCATCAGCTCGCCGTACGTCAGCTCCACACCGCGGCAGACCGCCGCGACCAGGTCGGGGTGCTCCTCGGCGATCCGTGCGATGGTGGCGTGCACCGGCTCGGTCGGATAGTCGAAGTCGGCACCGCGGCCCACCTCGAGCAGCTCGCGGCGTTCCTCATCGGACAGCAGCGGCAGCTCGGAGACCGGGGTGCCGGGGGCGGCGGCAGCCGCGGCGAGCACCGTCTGGAAGTGCTGGACCAGGGCCTCGATCCGCCAGCGGTCGTAGAGATCCGTGGCGTACTCGACGATCAGCCGCAGCCGTTCCGCACCCTCCACAAAGCTGAAGGACAGATCGAACCGGGAGCGGGTGCCGGCCACCGGAATCGACTCGACCGTCAGCCCCTCCAGGTCGAGAGCGTCGCCGGTGGTCGTCTCGCCCAGCAGCTGGCAGGCGATCTGGAACAGCGGATTGCGACCCGCGTCCCTGGCCGGCTGCACCCGGTCGACGACATGGTCGAACGGCACGCTCTGGTTGTCGTACATGTCGAGGTTGGCGTCGGCGATGCGCTCGAGCAGCTCGGCGAAGGTGACGCCGCCGGACAGGTCGGAACGCAGCACCGTCATGTTGATGAACAGGCCTATGACGTCCTCGAGCTCGGGCTCCGTCCGGCCGAGCATCGGCACGCCGAGGGGGATGTCGTCCTGTCCGCTGTACCGGCTGAGCACCACGTTCAGTGCGGCGGCGACCACCATGTACAGCGAGACGCCCTGCTCCTGCGCCATGGCGCGGGCCTGTTCGAGCAGTTCGGCGGGGAAGTTGACGACGAAGGTCTCGCCGTTCTGAGTGGGCTCCGCCGGGCGCACCCGGTCGGCCGGCAGCTCCAGCGCCTCGAGGCCGGCCAGCCGCTCCTCCCAGAAGTCCAGCTCGGTGTCCCAGACGCCGTCGGCCCGCTGCTCCCGCTGCTGCCGGATGTGGTCGGCGTAGGTCGCCGACAGCTCCTGGAGCGAGGGCTCCCGGCCGTTGGTCAGATCACGGTAGGCCTGGGAGATCTCGCGGCTGACCACGCCGCCGGACCATCCGTCGGTGACGATGTGGTGGAAGCTCAGACAGAGCACATGCTCGTCGGTGGCCAGCCGGAACAGCCGGAACCGGAAGATCGGCCCAGCGGCCAGGTCGAAGGGGATGTCGGCTTCGGCCTGGAGCTCCTTGGCCAGGGCGCTCTCCCGGTCCTCGGGACTCTGGTCGGAGAAGTCCGTGACCGTGAGCGGCCGGTGCTCCGCCGGCGCGGCGACCTGGTAGGGGACGCCGTCCGCCGCGTGGAAGGTCACCCGCAGCTGCTCATGGCGCTCGGCGAGCAGATTCACGGCGCCTTCGAGGGCCGGGACGTCCAACGTGCCCTGCAGTCGGTAGGCGTTGGTGACGTTGTAGGTGGTCTCCCCGGGGTTCATCTGGTCCAGAAACCACAACTGCTCCTGTCCGAAGGACAGTTGCATGCGCGACTCGGGGGCGTCCGAGGTGCTCATCGTCACAAGACTCCGTTCGGCTGTTCGCGGGGGTGTTCCATGAGGGCTGTACGTGCAGAAGGGGCTGAGGGGGAGGAGGGTCTGAGCACACGCTCCACGCGGCGCAGCCCCTCGGCCACGTCCTCGGGATCACGCGCGAAGCAGATCCGGAAGCCGTCGGAGGCTCCCAGCGTTTCGCCGGGCATGAGCAGGACGCCGAGGTCCAGCGCTCTGCGGCACATCGCCAGCGGCTCCTCCCCGGTGGTGAGCCAGAGCCAGGCGAAGGGGGTGCCCTGGGGCTCCACGAGCGTCACCGCGTCGGCGTTGCGCTCGGCGAAGTCCCGGACGAGCGCCAGCCCTTGGCCGGTGATCTCGTGGTAGGCGCGCAGATGGCGTCCCCGATGGGCCAGAACATCGCCGGCGAGCGTCTCGCACAGCACCGAATTGGCGATGGTGGAAAGGAACTTGCGCTTCGCGCACGCCTCGATCACCGCCGCGGGGCCGTACAGCCAGCCGACCCGCAGCCCCGGGAACCCGTACACCTTCGACAGGCTCGACACCGATATCACCCGGTCGTTGCCGACGGCGGGTGAGTTCGCGAGATCGAGTGCGTACTCCTCGTCGAGCAGGAGATACGCACCCGTACGGGATGCCAGCGCCAGCAGGCCGCGCAGATCGGCCTCCGCGATGTGGCGGCCGGTCGGGTTGCAGGGAGTGTTGGCCACGATCAGCTTCAGACCGGGCCCGGCCGACGCCTCGGCCGCCTCGACGTCGAAGCTCAGATCGGGGCGGTACCCGACGAGTTCGACCCGGCAGCCCAGCTCGGTGGGCACGTCCCAGGACTGCTGCCAGCCGGGCCGGAAGACGATCACCTGGGAGCCCGGGTCCAGCAGGGTGGCGTAGACGAGGTAGAGCGCCTGCTGCGCGCCCTGGGTGATGAGGACCGAGTCGGCCGTGCCGCCGTAGAGTCCGGCCACCTGGTCGCGCAGTGTGCGGATGCCGCGGTCGTGCCCGTAGTCGAGTTCCAGGCCGGGGGACACGGAGAGCTGGTCCAGACGCCCCGGGCGCATGTTGCTGTCACCGAGGTCGATGTCGAAGCGCCCCGCGGCGTCCTCGAACACCCACTGCTGCATCGGATAGTCGCGTATCCGTTCCAGAGGGATGGTCATCGGGCGACCTCCGACATCCGGCCGAGGCGGGTGCGCAGCGGAGGCGCGAAGGATCCGACGGCCACCTGCTCGGCATCCCCGGTCATGGTGATGTCTCCGTCCGCCCCGATGGTGATGTCCACGCTTCCGCCGGGCATCCGGACCTCGACGCGGTCGTCGCAGATCCCCAGTTCACGCGCGGCGGACGCGGCCGCACAGGCGCTGCTGCCGGATGCCGCCACGTATCCGGCGCCGCGCTCGAAGATCTCGATCTCCATCACGTCCCGGGCGATCATGCGCATGAACTGCACATTGGTGCGTTCGGGAAAGCGGGGATGGCGGGCGATCAGGGGGCCGAGCCGCTGGGCGAGCTCCGGGGACGGGCTGTCCACGGGAACGACGGTGTGCGGGTTGCCGTTGTGGACACAGGTGACCGTCAGCACCTCGCCGTCCACGGACAACGGCACGCCGACGGCCCGGCCGGCGAGCGGGGTCCCGTCCTCGTTCAGCAGCGGCAGGGCGGCCGCGTCGAAGCCGGGGCGGCCCATGCCGACCTGCACACGCCCGGCGGCGGGGTTGAGGATCCGCACGGGGCAGTCACCCGCGGCCGTCCGGAGCATGAACTCCGTGCCGTCCGCCCAGGCGCCCGACTCCCGGTCGGCGAGATGGAGAGCGAACATCCGCAGACCGTTGCCGCTCCTCTCGCAGACGGAGCCGTCGGAGTTGTACAGCTCGAGCGGCACCGGTACGCCGGGGCGGGGCTGCTCCAGCGGCCCGTACAGCACGCCGTCCGCCCCGATGCCGAAGTGCCGGTCGCAGACCAGACGGATGGCCTCGGGGGACACGGTGAAGTCGCAGTGGCGGGGGTCGATCACCAAGTAGTCATTGCCCGCGGCCTGATACTTGAAGAAGTCGATCATGATTGGTCTCTGTCCCGTGGCGGAAGCAGGGCCGTTCCCGGCGTCGTTCACCCGCGGAACGACCCTGCGTCTCGGTCCTTACTTGTTGGCGAGCGCCGCGGCGTCGTGCTCGTCGCCGTACCACTTCTCCGCCCAGCGGGAGAACGCGATGATCACGATGTCCCGGTGGCCCGGGCCGCCGTCCGCGGAGAGCACGTCGGTGACGTCATGGGCCAGCGCCCGGTCGTCCAGCAGAACCGCCTGGCCGGGCTCGAGGGTGTCGCTCCAGAAGGGCTCGTCGGCTCCCGGATTCCACAGGCGCGTGGTGCCGCCGCCCACGTTCACCTTGTTGAGGATCCCGATCATCACGAACTCGTGCCCGTCGTGGTGCACGCCCTCCGGGGTGAGCGGACCCGGCTTGTTGCCGTCGGCCCGGGTCCGGTTCTGGTGGACGTTGATCTGCCAGGCCTCGGACCTGTCGAGGCCGAGCTCGCGGACGCCGACCTCGATCAGCGGGGTGAAGTCCACCTCGATCGGCTCGTAGACACGGCGGATGCCGCCGCCGACCGAGTTGAACTTCTTGTACGTGGTGTAGTCACGGTGCGGGAGTCGCTCGAACGACCACCCGTCGCTGCCTTCCGGGGTGAGCCGGTACTGCGAGAAGCGTTTGAAGCGAGTGCCGTTGCCCATGTACTCGTCCACCGGGCAGTCGTCATAGCTGGACAGGATGTCCGGCGAGGCGTCCGGCAGGTCGATGACGGCGAACCCTTGGCTGCTGAGCGGCATGACTGTTCTCCTCCTGGTGTCGGGATGGCGGAATCAGGCGGCGGACGGCATCCGCTCGTCCAGGTACGCGGCCGAGGAGTTGAGCCGCCACAGGATGCCGCGCGCGATGGCGCGCCGCATGTGTGCCGACTCGGCGGCGGGCAGCACCACGTTGTGGAACCAGCCCTGGGCGTGCTGGGAGTCGATGGTGATGTGCAGCTTGTGGTAGGTGATCCCCACCTCGGGAAGGCCGAGCCGCTCCCATGCGTGCACGACCTGGACGAACCTGTCGGGTGCCATCCACTCGGTCATGCCGAGGAAGCCGACGGCCTCCGGGTACATGGAGCGGTAGCGGCTCAGCATCAGCGCGAGATTGCCGTTGAGCAGAGAGGTGGCGGTGAGCGAGCGCTCGAGCTCCTCCTCCGTGATCTCGAAAACCTCGTAGATCTTGTTGAAGAGCGTGGTGTGGACCTGGGCGTGGTCGCCGTTGCCCATCTCGTCCCAGAAGTTGGAGGCGATCTCCATCTTCGCCGCGCCCGCGGTGCCGACCTGCATCATGGCGAGCAGATCGTCGAAGCGGCCGTCCACCACCGACTCCTGCATCACGTAGTTCCGCAGGTCCTTCTCCGTGGCCTGCTCGCGGATGAACTCGTGGTAGTAGGGGTGCTTGTACACCCGGTGGTTGCGGGCCATCTGCTTGAGCCAGGACAGGTACGCCCGCGGTTCCGAGGGGGCCTCCTCGAGCAGACCCGGTTCGATCAACCGGTCCTGGGCCTCGGCGGTGGCGACCTCCAGCAGCCGGCCTATCTCGTGCACGGCGACGGACCCTTCGGCAGTCTCCTGCTGCGGGATCTTGGTGTGCAGGCGGTAGATACGGTCGAGGAGGTACTGCTGCGCGTACAGCGCCGCCGTGTCACCCTCGGCGGCGGCCCTGTTGATGCCGGCCACGTCGTCGAGGACAGCGGTGCGCTCGCTGCCCGACAGGGCGGCGTCGACCGTCTCGGGTGCTGAATCGAGCCACGCGGTGATCTTGTCCACGGTGGACAGGTACGGGGCAGTGGCTTCGGTGCCGGCCTCAGAACTCACAGTTTCGAACATGGTGTGTGCTTCCTCTTCGATTCCCTCGATGAATTTGCTTGCCGGGCTCCGGGATCTCCGGGTCGTTCCCGAAGAGCCGTGGAGTACGCTTGCCCGATTCGGCTCCGCCCCTCCGGATTGCGTGTCGGCGTACCGTGCGCAACTGGGCAGGGGGCGGACCTTTTCGGGGGCGACTGAGCCCGGAAGGTTTTCGAAGGGGGATCAAACTCTGCAGACATCGGACTCGCGCAGCAGAACGACTCTCCCCCTGTGCCGTTTCCACCTGATGACGCAGCAGCCCACTCCCGGATTCACGGCTCTACGGAGCCGATTCGGCACGACGGAATTCCAGGAAGGGATACACATCGGTCAAGGGACTGCTCGCGGCATGCGCACCCACCGGCACTGCACCGGGTCTTCCTCGATGAGGGGCTGTCGCATTCGGCGGGGTCCCAGAGACTGGACGACGCGTGTGGACCACCTCCCCTCTTCCGGTGCGGACGCGGCGACGGTTGGCTGTCGACGCCTGGCCGTGGAGCCGTTGGCCAGTGTGCATCGACCCGGCTGGGGAAGGTCTGCACGGTTTCTGGACGCGTACAGGAACGCACGCGTCCGGCCGGGCCGGGGCGCGTTCCGGGAGGGAGCGGAGCAGGACGCGCGGGGCCGGGGGAACGAGCGGCCGGAACGGGGATGAGGGCAGAGACCGGAAATCTCCGCCGGGTGAAGCGCGGATGCCCGGACGTCGCGACCCCTGGAAGCATCACCCCGGGAGCGGGACTTTGACGCGATGCTGTGACCACTCTTTCCCGGCCGCCCGCTGTTCATACAGGATTTTCCGCAAGGCAGGCATCTCTGGGTGAGGAACGTGCCTGTCCGGTCAGGGGAATCGATGTCGTTCCGTGCGTGTGCGGAGTGAACTTCCCCGGCAGCCGGCCGGGCGGACCGCATATGAGTCCCGCCGCACCGCCCGGCCGCAATGCATGCGGCCTGCACCCTGAAATGCGGGGCGTCCTGCACGGCCCCGGGAAAATGCGAGACGGAGGCGGCCGCGCATTTTCCGTGCGCGCCCGGCGAGCTGCATGCTGCGCGCCGAGACCGGCGAACTGCACGCCGCGCGCCGTGGCCGGTGAACTGCGCACTGCGCGCTGTACGGCTGGCCGGAGAAGGCGCGGGAGGTGGGTGAGCGCCGCAGCCGGCTGCTGATGCCGGTACGGCCGTCGTCGACGGGCCGGACGCGGCCGTGCGGGGAAGCGGTGCTGCCGCACGAGGGCGTGCGGCTGATCGAGGTGGGGCTCTCGGGCAAGGAAAAAGCCAGGTCAGACGAGGTCTGACCTGGCTTTTCGACCGAGCCGCCTTCGGGATTCGAACCCGAGACCTACGCATTACGAGTGCGTTGCTCTGGCCATCTGAGCTAAGGCGGCGTGCCGTGCTGACCATGGTGAGGTCCGCGGCGTCGCCAAGTCTACACAGTTTCCGAGGGTGCTCCGTCCACCCCCGGACGCGGGTGCCCCGAGGGGCGGGGCGGCCGGGGACGGCTCGGGGGAAACCCCAGGTCGGGGCGGATCCTCCGCGGTGTTTTCGAATCCGTGTGAGACGGGTCCCGGGTCCCTGCCGCATGCCCGCGGGGGGCGTGGGCCGCAGGGTGCCGGATGCGGGCCGCCGGTGTGAGCGGTTGGGAGAAGAGGGGGCCGCGGGGTACCTCGGGGCCGCGGGTTGAGGCGTCAGGACGATCATCCGTCCCGTCCAGGGCCTCGCGCGGCCACGTCCGTGTTCCGGGGGCCGCCGGGGACGGCCGGTATGACGACAGGACGTACGGCACACGGCTCCACGGTGAACGGCTACGATCGCCCGCACCCGTCGAACCGCCCGGGAGGGGCCGTGTCCGTGTCCGCACCGCATCTGGGTGTCGCCGTCATCACGATGGGCAATCGCCCGGCGGAGGTCGAGGCGCTCCTCGCGTCCGTTGCGAAGCAGGACGTACCGGCGCGCCGGATCGTCGTCGTGGGCAACGGATCCCCGCTGCCCGACTACGCGGCCCCGGAGTTCGGCTTCGGCGAGGACACCGACGTCACGGTCGTCGAGCTCGACGAGAACCTCGGCTGCCCCGGTGGCCGCAATGTCGCCCTGCGCAGGCTGCGCGAGTTCGGTGACGTGGACGTCGCCGTCGAACTCGACGACGACGGGCTGCTCGTGGCGGGCGACGTCTTCCGGCGGGTACGGGACCTGTTCGCGGCCGATCCGCGGCTCGGCATCGTCGGCTTCCGGATCGCCGACGAGACGGGGGAGACCCAGCGCCGCCACGTACCGCGGCTGCGCGCGTCCGATCCGATGCGGCGCGGATACGTGACCGCGTTCCTCGGCGGCGGGCACGCCTTCGCCCTGCCGATGCTGGAGCAGGTGGGGGACTGGCCCGCGGACTTCTTCTTCACGCACGAGGAGACCGATCTGGCCTGGCGGGCCCTCGATGCGGGCTGGAAGATCCTTTACGAACCGGAACTGCTGCTTCAGCACCCGAGGACATCGCCGGCCCGGCATGCCGTCTACCACCGGATGACCGCCCGGAACCGGGTGTGGCTGGCCCGGCGCCGCCTGCCGCTGCCCCTGATCCCCGTCTACCTGGGGGTGTGGACCGCGCTGACCCTCGTCCGTACGCGGGCGCTCGGCGGTCTGCGTGCCTGGTTCGGCGGATTCGTCGAGGGGGTGCGCCAACCGTGCGGCGAACGGCGCCCGATGCGATGGCGAACGGTGGCGCGCATGGCGCGGCTGGGCCGACCGCCGGTGATCTGAGGGTGGTTGCGCCGTCCGCGGCCCGGTGTGCCCGGCGGTACGCGGCCCGGCGCCCTGTTTTCGGACGGCCGAGAGCCCCGGTCGTTCACCTCCGCCGACCGGGGCTTTCGCATCCCGGATCCAGCCGCGGAGGCGACACTCCCCCGAGTTACGCGTTTCACGCGCGGCGCCGACGGGCCAGATCCGATGAACTGATCACATCAGGCCACGCCAACGGATCGCTAACATGTGGCCAACGGTCCAGCCGAGGTCTGGCCGGCGGCTGGAATGAAACGGTGAGGCGGCGGCATGCGGGGCGAGCTGCGGTTCGGGTTGATCGGGCCGCCCGTCGTGTTCGACGAGGCGGGGGAGCCCCGGCCGGTGGGCAGTGCGAAGGGCCGCGTACTGCTGGCCGCGCTGCTGCTCGAAGCGGGCCGGGTCGTGTCCGTCGACGCCCTCAAGGACGCCCTGTGGGGCGGCGCGCCCCCCGCGTCCGCCCACGCCTCCCTCCAGAACCACGTCACCCGGCTGCGGCGCCTCCTCGACGACCCGGAACGGCTGCGGGCCGTGCCGCCGGGCTACCGACTGCATGTCGGTGAGGGCGAATTGGACGTGCGCGTCTTCGAGGCGCGGGTCGCAGCGGCGCGGGCCGCGCACGCCGGGCGCGACTGGGCGCGGGCCGCCCAAGAGGCGGCGGACGCGCTCGCGCTGTGGCGCGGCACGCCGCTCAGCGGACTGCCCGCCGAGATCGGCGGGCACGCCCTCGCCCAGCGTCTCGACGAGGCGCGGCTCCTCGCGCTGGAATGGCGGTACGAGGCGGAGCTGCACCTCGGCAGCGGGGCCGAGATCGCGGGGATCGCCCCGGAACTCGCCGAACTGGTCGCGGAGTATCCGCTGCGGGAGGCCTTCCACCGCCAGCTGATGATGGTGCTGCACCAGGCCGGCCGCCAGGCCGAGGCGCTCGCGGTCCACCGCGAGCTGCGGCGCACCCTGATCGAGGAACTGGGCGTCGAGCCCGGCCCCGCGGTACGGGAGGCGCACCGGCTGATCCTGGCCGGGCCGGTGAGCGCCGGGTCCGCGCGTGGCGGCCCGTCCTCCGCGGCGCCCCGGGCCGACCGCTCCACCGTCCGGCGGCCCGCGGCGGCCGCCGGTTCGGCAGGCGCACCGGGGGCCGCGTACGAAGGCGCGTCCGGAACCGTTCCAGGCGGGACCTCGAGCGCCGCCGCCGCGTCGGGCCCCCACGGTTCCACGGCGCCCCAGGTGTCCGGGGCGTCCGGCGGTGCGCACCCCGGATCGGGCCGTGGCGCCCTCACCGCCCAGGCCGCCTCATCCGTCCTCAGAGGGGGTGATACCCCTGCCAAAGGGGCCAGTAGTCCCACTTCGCCCCGCCCTGCCCAACTTCCGCCCGCTCCGGCCCACTTCACAGGCCGCGCGTGCCTCGTCGCCGAGCTGCGCCGGGCCCTGGCCGCGCCCCGTGAGGACGGCTTCCGGGTCGCGGTGGTCAGCGGTATGGCGGGCGTCGGCAAGAGCGCGCTGGCCGTCCAGGTGGCACACGGGCTGCGCGACCGCTTCCCCGACGGACAGCTGTACGTCCATCTGCACGGTGCCACGCCCGGCGTGAAGCCGCTCAGCCCCCGGCAGGCGCTCGCCGCCCTGCTCCGGGACCTCGGCGCCGATCCGCGCCGCATCCCCGAACACCAGGACGCGGCCGCCGCATTGCTCCGCTCGCTCCTCGCCCCCACGCGCACCCTGATGGTCCTCGACGACGCCGCGAGCGCCGCCCAGGTGCGCCCCCTGCTGCCCGCCGGCACCGGATGCGCCGTCATCGTCACCAGCCGCTCTCCGCTGACCGCGCTGGACGGTGCCAACCGCTTCGCGCTCGGGCCGCTGTCGGCTGAGGACAGCGCCGCCCTGCTGCGCACCGTCTCGGGCCGGGACGGACTCGACGGCGCGCACCCCCTCGTCGACCTGGCGGGGCGGCTCCCGCTGGCGCTCCGTATCGTCGCCGCCCGGCTGGCCGCCCGGCGCGCACTCACCCCGGACGCGCTCGCCGACCTGCTGACCGCGACGGGGGGCCGGCTGCACCATCTGGAGTACGACGACCTGAGCGTGCGCCGCTCGCTGGCCGTCGCGCACGAGGCACTGCGCACTTCGGACCGTGAGACCGACCGGGACGCCGCCCGGGTCCTGCTCGGCATCGGCGCGCTGGACCTCCCGGCCTACGGGGTCCCGCTGCTCGCCCACCTCTCGCGCACCGACGAGCGCCGCGCCGAGGCCGCACTCGACCGCCTGGTCGACGTGGCCCTTCTGGAGGAGACCGCGTACGGCCGCTACGCCCCGCATGACCTCGTACGCGACTTCGCCCGCGAGGCCGCGTACGCGGCGGCCCGGGCGGCAGGTGACGGTGCGCGAGACGGGGAGGTCGACGGGGAGGCCGACGGCAGCACCGCGCAGGCAACTGCCGACACCGCCCTCCACTGGTACACCGAGTCCGCACGCCAGACCCTGCTCGCCCTGGAGCCCTCGGGCTGGGCCCGTGACGACCGGCTCCACGGATCGGCCGAGCCGCTGACCCCGGACGTCGCGGTTCCGGCGTTCCCCACCCCCGAGAACGCCCTGGCCTGGGCCGACCGCGAGCTGGCCAATGTCGTGGCCCTCGCCGCGCGGTACGCCCACACGTCGGCGCTCGTACCCAAGCTGGTGCGCTTCCTCTTCCCCTACCTCCAGCGCCGCGGCCGGCTCGCCGAGCTGGAGGTGCTCGGCCGCCAGGCGCTGGACGCGGCCCGGCGGCTCGGGGACGCCGAGGGCGAGGCGGTGGCACTCACGGACCTCGCGGGGCTGCACTTCATGAAGGGACAGGGCGACGAGGCGCTGGCCCTCAACGACGCGGGGCTCGCCCTGTGGCAGCAGCTCGGGATCACCTCGTGCATCCGCCGCGGCCTCAACCACCGCGGCCTGCTCCTCGAACGCCTCGGCCGGTACCCCGAGTCGGACGAGGCCCTGCAGCAGAGCCTCGCCCTGTCGCGGGAGCTCGGCGACACGCACGGCGAGGCGATCACCTTCAGTCACCTAGGCAACCTCTACGAGCACACCGACGCCCGCACCGCCATCGAGTACCACGAGCGCAGCCTCGCGCTCGGCGAGGAGATGGGCAGCGTCCTCATCCGGCAGACCGCCCGGTGCAACATCGGGTACGCACACCTCACCCTGGGCGAACCGGCCGCCGCCGCACGGCACTTCGAGGCGAGCCTGCGCATCATCCAGGAGGACCCCGACTGGCACGGGGAGTCCCAGTCCCGCCTCGGCCATGTACGCGCCCTGCGGGAGCTCGGGCGCTTCGAGCACGCCACCAGCGAGTGCGATCTGCTCCTGGACCTCGCCGCGCAGCGCGCCGACCGTTTCACGGAGGGCCTGGCCCGCCAGCAGAAGGGCCTGCTGCTGCATGTGCAGGGCCTCAAGGCGGAGGCGTACGAGGAGTGGCACTGCGCCCTGGACGCACTCGACGGCACCGACAGCCCGGAGATCGCCGTGCTGACGGGACTGTTGGCCGACCGCTGAGCCGCCGTTCCGGCGGGAATACCGGCGGACCGCCGTCCCGCCGTCCCGCCGTCCCGCGGGACCGTTGGCCGACCGCCGACCGCCGACCGCCGACCGCCGACCGCCGACCGCCGACCGCCGACCGCCGACCGCCGACCGCCGACCGCCGACCGCCGACCGCCGACCGCCG
>NZ_JBSFDP010000010.1:0-99641 GCF_053593975.1 Streptomyces sp. NPDC002004 | reverse complement strand
GCCGACCGCCGACCGCCGACCGCCGACCGCCGACCGCCGACCGCCGACCGCCGACCGCCGACCGCCGACCGCCGACCGCCGACCGCCGACCGCCGGGCCGGCCACGGACCGCCGAGCCGCCGTCCGCCGCTCGGCTACTTCGCGTCGGCGTAGCACTCCACCACCGCCGTCGTGAACGGAAAGCGGACCGGGGTCTCGCCGAAGGTGAGGCGGCCCGCGAGGTCCGCCGCCTCGCGTATCGCGGCGGCGACCGTCCCGGCTTCCTCCTCGGGGCAGTGCACGATGACCTCGTCGTGCTGGAAGAACACCGGTTCGGCGGCGAGCCGCTGCTCGGTGCAGGTGCGGCGCAGCGCGGCCAGCATGAGCAGCGCCCAGTCGGCGGCGCTGCCCTGGACGACGAAGTTGCGCGCGAAGCGGCCTCGTGCGCGGGAGTTGCTCGACGCGTAGCCCGGCACCCAGCCGCCGTCCCCGTCCTCCGCGGCCGCCGGCCGCTCCTCCTGCGGGAGCCCCGCCTCGTCCCCGGAGGAGCCGCCGGCGGCCGCCGCCGGGGGACAGGTGCGCCCCAGCCAGGTCCGCACGAGCCGGCCCTCCTCGCCGGCCCGCGCCGCGTCGTCGACGTAGGCGACGGCCCGCGGGAAGCGGCGGCGCAGCAGGGCGAGGTTCTTCAGGCCGTCGCCCGACGTCTGTCCGTAGATCGCCCCGAGCACGGCGAGCTTCGCCTGCGCCCGGTCGCCGGCGAACGCCCGGTCCGACACCGACTGGTACAGGTCCGTCTCCCGGCCCGCGACCTCCATCAGGCCCGGGTCGCGGGAGATCGCGGCGAGGACGCGCGGCTCCATCTGGTCGGCGTCCGCCACGACGAGCCGCCAGCCGGGGTCGGCGACGACGGCACGGCGGATGACCTTCGGGATCTGCAGCGCACCGCCGCCGTTGGTCACCCACCGCCCGGTGACGGTGCCGCCCGGCAGGTACTCGGGCCGGAACCGGCCGTCCCTGACCCAGTCGCCGAGCCACGACCAGCCGTGCGCCACCCAGATGCGGTAGAGCCTCTTGTACTCGAGCAGCGGTGTCACGGCCGGGTGGTCGACCGACTCGATCTCCCACTTGCGGGTCGAGCTCACCTTGATCCCGGCCTGCGCGAACGCCTTCACCACGTCCGCCGGCAGCTCGGGCCGCACCCGGCGCCCGAAGGCCCGGGACACCTCGTCAGCCAGCTCGGCCAGGCGCCGCGGCTCGCCCCCGCCCGCGTAGCGCTCGCCGAGCAGCTCGTGGAGCACCGCGCGGTGCACTTCGGCGCTCCAGGGCAGCCCGGTCGCGTTCATCTCGGCGGCGATCAGCATCCCGGCCGACTCGGCCGCGGTCAGCAGCCGCATCCGGCCGGGACGGGCGGTCGCGTCGTGCCGTCGCTGCTGCTCGGCGTACACCTCGACGAGCGATTCGAGGGGTACCTCCGCGGGGCGCGGTTCGAAGAGCGGCGACTGCGCGCCGGGCGTGGCCGCGCGCTGCGGCGGGTCGGGGGGCACGGCGGTGCCGCGGAGGCGGGCGAGGGCGGCGGCCGCGGAGTGCGGCTCGCCGAGCCGTCCCTCATGGCCGAGCAGCAGGGTTTCGGCGTCCTCGATGTCGTAGCACCGGTCGACCCGCACCCCTGCCGCGAGCAGTTGGGGGTAGATCTCGGCGGTCGAGCGCCACACCCAGCGGGTGACATGGGGCCGGGAACGCACCGCCTCCACCAGGCTCGGCTCCTCGTGGACCTCCCCCCGGGGCAGCCCGCCGTCCCCGAGGGCGACGAGCCGGGCCCCGCCACCCTCGGTCGGCGTCAGCGCCCACCGTTCGGTCACGGAAACGAGTCTGGCAGCCGGCACCGACAACGCCCGCCGGCCGGTGAGCAGGGTGTTCCGCGCACGGCGCCGCGCCCCCCGCACGGGTCGTCCGGGGCGGGAGGTGCCGCGGGGGAGGGGCGGAAGGCTGCCCTGCGGCGCCGTGGGGTGCGGCGTCTATGGTCTAGGCATGAGCGGGGACGACGGGACGACGGTTCAGTGGGCGTTCGCCGCCGCCCTGTACGGCGGCCCGGGCGACAGCACGGGGCTCGACACGGGTGCGTCCCTGCTCGCCGCCGATCCGGGTGCGGACGCCGAGCTGGCCCTGCGGGGCGCCGAGTTCGTCCGCGCGGCGTGGCAGCGGGGCTGGCAGCCCGCCGATGTCGTACGGCTGGTGCGCCGCGACCTGGACGAGACGCACGTACGCCTCGCGGCCCGGGCGATACGGGACGAGACGGCGCGGTACGACAGGCTGCCACCGCGCTGGGACGCGCAGCTCGCCGAGCTCGACGGAGAGGTGCCGCGCACGGACCGTTTCACGCACGCGACGGCGGTGCTGGAGCTGTACCGGCTGCTGGCGCGGCTGCCGTCGGTCGAGCCGGTCGGTCCCGCGCCCGGCGATGCGCTGCCGCCGCCCGTGGCGGGCGAGCCGCGCATGCTGGCCCGGATCAGGGCGCTGCTGGCGAAGGCGGAGGCGACGACCTTCCCCGAGGAGGCCGAGGCGCTGAGCGCCAAGGCACAGGAGCTGATGGCGCGGCACACCGTCGACGAGGCGCTGCTCGCCGCACGGACGCATGCCACGGACCGGCCCGGCGCCTGCCGGATCGGCATCGACGCCCCCTACGAGCAGGCCAAGGCGGTGCTCCTGGACGCGGTGGCGTCGGTGAACCGGTGCCGTGCGGTGTGGAACAGCGCGTTCGGCTTCTCGACGGTGGTCGGCTTCGAGGCCGACCTGGAGGCCGTCGAACTGCTCTACACCTCGCTGCTGGTGCAGGGCACGCACGCCATGACCCGCGCGGAGGCCGCGCAGCGGGCGGGCGGCCGCAAGCGCACGAAGACCTTCCGGCAGTCCTTCCTGGCCGCGTACGCGCATCGCGTGGGCGACCGGCTGGCGGCGGTCGTAGAGAGCGTGACCGAGGCCGGTGCCGCGGAGGCGGAGCGTGACCTGCTGCCGGTGCTCGCCGCCCGGGACGTGGCCGTCGCCGACCACGCCGAGCGGATGTTCCCCGAGACGGTCACGACCCGCCTGCGCGGGGTGACCGACGCGGCCGGCTGGACCGACGGCACGTCGGCCGCCGACCGCGCGACCCTGAGGCCCGCCCCGGGCGGCACCCCGGAGGTGCCGCCGCGGCGGCGTGCGCGCTGATCAGCGGTTCTTCCTGCGGCCGTAGCGCTGCTCGAAGCGCTCCACCCGGCCGGCGGTGTCCAGAACGCGGGCGGTTCCCGTGTAGAAGGGGTGGCTCGCGGCGGAGATCTCCACGTCGATGACGGGATAGGTGTTGCCGTCCTCCCACTCGACCGTCCTGTCGCCGGTGGCGGTCGACCGTGTGAGGAAGGCGTAGTCGGCGGCCTTGTCGCGGAAGACGACGGGGCCGTACGCGGGGTGGATTCCGGACTTCATGTCGGTGCCTTCCTTGTCGGCTGCTGTCCTGCCGGGGTGCCTGCCTCGGTGCCGGCGCCCCGCTGTGGTGCCGGTGCTCCGCCGCCGGTGTCAGCGCTCCTCGCGGAACGCGACGTGGCGCCCGGCGGCCGGGTCGAACTTGCGGAGTGTGAGGCGGTCGGGGTCGTTCCGCCGGTTCTTGCGGGTCACGTACGTGTAGCCGGTCCCGGCGGTGGACCGGAGCTTGATGACGGGACGGAGTTCGTTGCGAGCCATGGCGACACCATAACGAAAACGAATCCCATTTTCAAGAGGGGCGCGTGACTCGTGCCCGATGCGTGAAAGTCCCGTGGTGGAAGCGCGCACGGAGACCGATGTACGGACGATCGGTCTCCGGCATCGGCGGGGCGTGCTGGTAGCTTGCTGCGGGCCGTCAGCAACACCAGGACCGTAGGGGGACTTCGGTGACCTCAGTGACTTCTGTTCCGTCCACGCCCAAGAGGGCCCGGCTGGCCGTCGCGGCCGTGGGACTTGCCGCCGCGCTCGCGCTCACCGGCTGCAGCAGTGACAGCGGCAAGGACAAGGGCGCCGACAGCGGCTCCTCGGCCGGCGCCGGTGGCGCGAAGAGCCCGTCCGCCACGCCGGGCGAGGGCGCCAAGGGCGACACCCTGGAGGGCAGCTGGGTCGCCACGACCCACGGCAAGGCCGTCGCCCTGGTCGTCACCGGGAAGAAGGCCGGCCTGTTCGAGAGCGGCGGCACCGTGTGCAGCGGCACGGCCGGCGACGAGATGGGCATGCGGATGATCGACCTCAAGTGCACCAAGGACGGCAAGCTCGACAACGGCGGCCGCGGCATGGGCAAGGTCACGTCCGTCGACGCCACGACCCTGAAGGTGTCCTGGGAGGGCTTCGGCGACGAGACCTACCGGAAGACGAAGGACGGCAAGCTCCCGGAGGGTCTGCCGACCGCGGGGCTCCCGCAGTCCTGAGAACAATGGGGCGCCCTTCCCGGGGCAGGGCCGATCGCGGGCGCCCTTCCCGGGCCGGGGCTGAGCGAGGCGCCCTTCCCGGGCCTGGGCCGAGCGGGGTGTCCTTCCCCGGCCGGGGCCGATCCGGCCGGCACCGAACCGGCTCGGGCCAGGACCGATCCGGCCCGGGCCGGGGCTGACCCGGGTCCGATCCGAGGGGTGCCATCAGGCGTGCCGCACGCGGCTTTCGGTGCCGTCCACCGTCATCGGCTCCGACGTCACGTCCAGTGCGTCGGACAGTGCGTCCAGTGCGTCCAGCAGCATGCGCGCCCCCTTGCCCACGACCCCGTCCGGCGCGCCCGGGGGAAGCCGGTCCCAGTCGTCGACGACGTCCCGCAGCGGGTCCCAGCGCGGCACGCGGCGTTCCCGCACCGCCTTGGCGCCCTGCTCCGTCGCCGCGCGCAGGGCGGCAGCGAGCCGCGCCGCCCCGGGCACGGGCGGGGCGCCGCGCTCCGGCAGATGCGCCTCCAGCAGCATCGCGGCCCGGCCCACCTGGCCGAGCGCGTCCCCGGCGTCCTCGGCGGCGGCGCGTGACAGGCCGCGGTGCCGTACGGGTTCGTCCCGGGCCCTCGCGACAGCCGCGTGCCAGGCGGCACGGGCGGTACGCCCGGCGAGCAGCGCCTCGCGCACGTCCGGCGCGTCCTTGCCGACCGGTTCGGCGTAGTGCTCGACGACCGTGGCGGCGTAACGGCCCACCGCGATCAGGGAATCGGCGAGCCGCGTGCGCAGCCGCGGGGTCTCCCACGCGGGGTAGACCGCGTACGAGAGCATCGCGAGCAGGCCGCCGATGAGGGTGAGCAGGACGCGTTCGGGAACGGTCTGCGTCCACTGCTCACCGGCCATCCCGAGCAGGAAGACGACGTACGCGGCGATGGCGGCCTGGGCCGCGATCTGGCCGGTGCGCATGAGCAGGTACATCGTTCCCGCGGAGAGGACGGCCAGGACCGCCGAGAGGTCGGTGGTCGGCGAGGCCAGCCGGACGATTCCGGTGGCCACGGTGACTCCGACGAGGGTGCCGGCGAATCGGGCCACGGCGCGTGAGTACGTCTGGGAGAAGTCCGGGCGCATGATCATCACCGAGGCGAGGGGCGCCCAGTAGGCGTGGCCGAGGGGGAGCAGGGTGCCCAGGAGATAGCCGGTGGTCGCGACCGCCGTCACGCGGTAGGCGTGGCGCAGCACCGGGGAGTCGTGGTGCAGCTCCTTGCGGATGCTCCGGGCGGCCACCGGAGCGAGGTGCCAGAGGCTCGGGCGGAGCCTCAGGCCCGGGCCGCCGCCCTCGGGGCCCGGGTCACCGGGGGCCGTGAGCCGTGCGGCCGCCCGTGGTCCCGCCCGCCCGAGCAGCCGGACGCGCAGGAGCAGGCCGGTCGGCCATCGGCCGGGGGCGTCCGGTGTGATCTCGGTGCCCTGGCGGAGAGGTGAGGCGTCCACGGCGGCGTCGGCGGCGAGGCGCCCGCCCGCTGCGGGGAGCGCGGTGAGCCCGCCCGGCCCGCGGGCGGAACGATCGCGCCCGGATGCGGCAACGGCGGTACCCGCGTCGGGGACGGCACTCGCGCCGAGACCCGCACCCACGTCGGGGGCGGCGCTTGCGTCGGCGTCGGTGTCCGCGGCATGACCGGCACTCGCGTCGATGCCGGTACCCGTGGCATGACCGGCACCCGCGCCGGGCTCGCCGTCCGTGGCGCGGCCGGTGGGCGTGGCAGCGGTGATGACCGTCGCATCGGCGGTGACCGCGCCGCGGCCGCCGAGACCGGTGGCGCCGTGGGCCGAGGGATCCGCCGTCTCCAGGACGTCCGTCAGCAGCGCCCCGAGACGTGCGGCGGCGCGGTACGCGGGTCCCGTGAGGATGGAGCCGGTGTCCGGGGTCCGGAAGGTGGCGATCGCCGCCGAGGGCAGACGAATCGGTTCTCCGTGCCGGATCGCGCGGGCCGCCGCATCGAGGATGGTGCCGGCGGCGGCCAGGAGCTCGTGGACCCGGGTGCGTTCCGGGCCCTCCTCCGGGACCCCGACCGCCGGGTCGGCGAGCGAGGCGAGTACGGGCCGGATGCGTTCCGCGACGCCGCGCGCACCGTGGAGTTCGGCGGGCCGGCTGCGGGCCTGGCGCGCGGTGACCGTGGCCGCGTCGCGTGCCTCCATCAAGGGTGCCGGGTCGAAGGGCGCGACCGGGTCGTGGCGCAGCCGGCGCGCGTAGTCCGCCTCGGCGGCCAGGGCGTCGGCCAGCGCGTCGCGGTGCGCGCCCCAGCGGCGTACCGGGAAGAGCACCACCAGCGCGGCCTGCACCAGGCCGCCGACGATCATCATCGCGGCGTGGCCCGCGGCCTGGCCGACCGAGGTCGGCAAAGTGACCGTGACCAGCATCATCGCGACGTTCGAGGACACGATGATGCCGGCCGTGGGGCCCACGGCCCAGCTCAGCCCGGACACGAAGGTCCACAGGGCGAGCAGGGCGAGGAAGAGGATCAGGTGCGAGACGGTGAGATAGCCGACGAACGTGGAGACGGCGAGGCTCGCGCCGGAGGCCAGTGCGAGTTCCGGGCGGGGGCGCCAGCTGCGCTGGAAGGTGGCGATGGCGGCCTGGAAGGCACCGAACGCCGAACTCGCCGCGACGGCGGGCCCGAACGCCCACAGGGTCACCGCGATCACCAGCGCCAGACCCGCGGTGGCGCGCAGCGCGATGAGGGGTTCGAGACGCTTCCGCTCGACGGACAGCCCCGATCGCGCGGTCTCCTTCAACGCCCGGAGCCAGCTCACGCGGCAAGGATACGAGGGAGAGTGTCAGGTTTTGAGGTGGTTGCGCACCCCACGCGGACTCGGGGGAGCGCCGCGACCGCTGCGCCGACGGGATCCCGGCCCGCTCGGCTGCCCGCCGACCGCCGCGCTCAGGAGTCCGCCGACCGCCCCGCTCAGGAGCCGTCGACCACCCCGCTCGCGGGCTCGCCGGCCACGTCGCGGCGCGACGCCCCCGGCCTCGCGCATCGTCCGACGGTGCTGCGGGAGGCCCGCCTCGGGTCCGGGCGGTGCGCCCGGCGCGTCCGGCGCGCCCGTTCATT
This sequence comes from Streptomyces sp. NPDC002004, assembly GCF_053593975.1. Lineage (NCBI taxonomy): Bacteria > Bacillati > Actinomycetota > Actinomycetes > Kitasatosporales > Streptomycetaceae > Streptomyces > Streptomyces sp. NPDC002004. Next base: position 92,149 of record NZ_JBSFDP010000010.1, on the reverse strand, counting down.
AAGCGGACCCTGGAACACCACGGGCGTGCGACGCGTCTCTCTCTGGTGCACGGGGGATTCGGTCCGGCGAACCGGCGCAGCCGATGGCCCGCGGACCATGGACGGGGGGGTGGCGTTCGCATGTCATGCGCGCTCCGGGGCAGGTGACGGGGGATCGATGGACCCTGTAGTCGTAGGAGCACTGCGCGTGCACGTGCATCTGCGGGTGCATCTGTTCATGCACCGGCATGTGAACACAGCTATGATCCCGGACAGTTGACCACTGCATTGACCTGACCACTCGCGTTGACCAGTGCGGCACAAAGGCCACATCAGCGACTGCATCACCGGGGAGCGACCAGTGCATGACGTGTACAACGGCATGGCGGCCACGGAGCTCACGGAGCTGCACGAAGTGGCCTGGCAGAAGAGCCGGCACAGTAATTCGCAGGGGTCCTGCGTGGAGTTCGCGAAGCTGCCCGGCGGAGACGTGGCCGTGCGCAACTCGCGCTTTCCCGACGGGCCCGCGCTCGTCTACACGCGGGCCGAGATCGAGGCGATGCTCCTCGGGATCAAGGACGGAGAGTTCGACCACCTGATCGCGGGTGGCTGAACGTAGTCCTCCGATGTCTACGCGTAACAACGCGCGTAGACATCCGACATGCGTGAGGGCGTGTTCCGCCTTCAGTCGTCCTGGAGGCGGAACAGGGCCCACACGACCTTGCCGTGCGGCCGGCCCGCGAGAGGGTGCCAGCCCCAGCTGTCGCTGAACGAGTCCACCAGGAACAGTCCGCGGCCCGACTCCGCCGCGAAGTCGTCGGACTCGCCGGCCACCGGACTGTCGTCGCTGGGATCGCGCACGGCGCACACCAGTCGCGAGGTCCAGTGCATGAGGTGCAGCCGGACCGGTGCCTCCTGCTGTCCGCCCGCGTGCCCGGCCTCCGCGGGCAGCGCATGGCGCAGCGCGTTGGTGACGAGTTCGGAGACGACCAGGCAGACGTCGTCGAAGTGTGCGTCCTGGTGCCAGTCGCGGAGCGTCGATCTGGTGAACTGCCGTGCCTCGCGCACCGCTTCGTAACGGGCGGGCAGAGCGCACGACGCGGCACTGGTGACGGCCTCGGGGTCGAGTGGCGGAAGCCCCTGCCGTAACGGCTCGAGCATGGTCGATCCATTCGTCCCCATGCGAGGCACTCCCGTGATTCGCGGCCGTAGCGATCCTGCGGTGCTGCGGTGGTGCGCGGACCATGGTTCCGAATGGCCACAGCAGATGCAAGGGCAGATGCACGTGCACGTGCCGGGAATGGACGAACCCGTGGCGCTTATTGCCGATTTCTTCCCGGGACTTCTTGTGGGGAGCTTGCGAGATCGTTCCGAAGTATCTCCGTTTCTGTAACCGAACGAGTACGGGCCGGAGCGTTTTAATGGCAGACTTCGGCCCCTGGAGACGCGTTGGGGAGGAATGAGGAAGTGACCGCAGGGGAGTCGTGGGGTTCCCCCCAGATGCTCAACTCTGGGGGCGGCTCGGTGGTGCGGCGCATCCTGCTGGGCTCACAGCTCAGGCGACTGCGCGAAACGCGAGGCATCACCCGTGAGGCGGCCGGGTACTCCATCCGCGCCTCCGAATCCAAGATCAGCCGCATGGAGTTGGGACGGGTGAGCTTCAAGGCGAGGGACGTCGAGGATCTGCTGACCCTGTACGGCGTCACGGACGAGGCCGAACGCGGCGCACTGCTCGCCCTTGCCAAGGAGGCGAACGTCGCGGGCTGGTGGCACAGCTACTCGGACGTGCTGCCGGGCTGGTTCCAGACCTACGTAGGCCTGGAGGGCGCGGCCTCGCTGATCCGCGTGTACGAGGTGCAGTTCGTGCACGGACTGCTGCAGACCGAGGCGTACGCCCATGCGGTGGTCTCGCGGGGCATGCGCGGTGCGAGCCGGGCCGACATCGACCGGCGCGTGGCGCTGCGCCTGGAGCGGCAGAAGATACTGGTCTCCGAGCGCGCCCCGGCCTTCCACGTCGTGCTGGACGAGGCCGCGCTGCGCCGCCCGTACGGCGACCGGCAGGTGATGCGCGGTCAGCTCCAGCATCTGATCGACGTGTCCGAGCGGTCGAACGTGAGGCTCCAGGTGATGCCGTTCAGCTTCGGCGGGCACGCGGGCGAGAGCGGGGCCTTCACGATGCTCAGCTTCCCCGAGTCCGACCTCTCGGACGTCGTCTATCTGGAACAGCTCACCAGCGCCCTCTACGTCGACAAACGCGAGGAAGTGGCGCAGTACGCAACGGTCATGGAGCGCCTCCAGGAGGACAGCCCGGGGCCGGAACAGACCCGTGACCTGTTGCGCGGCCTGCTGCAGCTGTCCTGACCGCCCCGTGACGGCCGGTCCCGGACGATGCTTGAAGGCCGCCCCAACTGGCTTGAAACAGAAGTACGATGACGTCTCATCAGGCTCCGCGCTCGGCTTGCCCTCTGCAATAGGGGATCGAATGTCCTTCTTCACCGACCTGGCCCACCAGTACATCGACGGCGAGTGGCGGACCGGCAGCGGCTCCTGGGACATCATCGACTTCAACCCGTACAACGGCGAGAAGCTCGCGGCGCTGACCGTCGCGACCAGGGCCGAGGTCGACGCCGCCTACCGCGCGGCCGAGCGCGCCCAGAAGCCGTGGGCCGCCGCCGGCGCCTACACCAGACGGGCCGTCGTCGAGCGTGCGCTCCGCATCACCGAGCAGCGCGAGGACGAGATAGTCGAGGCGATCGTCGACGAACTCGGCGGTACCTACGTCAAGGCGCGGTACGAGGTGCGGCTCGCCAAGGAGTTCCTGCGCGAGGCGATGCAGCTGGCGATGCGTCCCGACGGGCAGATCGTGCCCTCGCCGTCCGACGCCAGGGAGAGCCGCGTCTACCGGCTGCCGGTCGGCGTCGTCGCCGTCATCAGCCCCTTCAACTTCCCCTTCCTGGTGACCCTCAAGTCCGTGGCCCCGGCGCTCGCGCTCGGCAACGCCGTGGTCGTGAAGCCCAACCAGAACTCACCCGTCGTCGGCGGCGGTCTGATCGCCAAGATCTTCGAGGACGCGGGCCTGCCCGCCGGGCTGCTGAACGTCCTGGTCACCGACATCGCGGAGATCGGCGACGCGCTTCTGGAGCACCCCGTGCCGAAGGTGATCTCCTTCGCCGGCTCCGACCGGGTCGGCCGTCATGTGGCCGCCGTGTCGGCGAGCCACTTCAAGCGGGCGGTCCTGGAGCTCAGCGGCAACAGCGCGCTGGTCGTCCTCGACGACGCGGATGTGGACTACGCGGTCGACGCCGCCGTGTTCAGCCGGTTCGCCTTCCAGGGCCAGGTCTGCGTGGCCGCCAACCGCATCCTCGTGGACCGTGCCGTGGAGCAGGAGTTCACGGAGAAGTTCACCGCCCGGGTGCGGGCCCTGAGGACCGGCGACCCGCGTGATCCCGGTACCCAGATCGGTCCCGTCATCAACGCCTCCCAGGCGGACGCGCTCACCGCCCTCGTCGACCAGGCCATCGCCGAGGGCGCCACCGCCCTGGTACGCGGCCGGACCGTCGGCAACCTCGTCGAGCCCTCCGTCCTCACCGGCCTCCCGGCCGACTCGCCCCTGCTCCGTCAGGAGATCTTCGGCCCGGTCGCGCTGCTCGTGCCCTTCGACGGCGAGGAGGAGGCCGTACGCATCGCGAACGACACCCCGTACGGGCTGAGCGGCGCCGTCCACACCGCCGACGCCGAGCGCGGCGTGATGTTCGCACGGCGCGTCGAGACCGGGATGATGCACGTCAACGACGGCACCGTGCACGACGATCCGCTGGTGCCCTTCGGCGGCGAGAAGCTGTCCGGCCTGGGGCGGCTGAACGGCGAGGCGTCCGTGGACGCCTTCACCACCCAGAAGTGGATCTCGGTGCAGCACGGGCGGAGCCGGTTCGCCCTCTGACCGGGCTCTCCGGCCACCCTTCCCTTGCGGACAGGATCTGACCGCAATGGCCCGTAGCGTTGTGGGTACCGAAACGGCGACAGCGAAAGGCGGCCCCCATGGTTACCCACGTTCCTGCCGAGGCGCACGGAGACGAGCGCGGCGCTCTGCTGGCCTTCGTCGAGGCGCAGCGCGGCGGCCTCAGGCGGTCCGTGCTCGGGCTGACCGACGCCCAGGCGGCGCAGAAGCCCAGCGCGAGCGAGCTCTCGCTGGGCGGTCTGGTGAAGCACGTCGCCGAGGTGGAGCTGAACTGGCTGCGGATGGCCCAGCAGCGGCCCAACGAGAAGGCGCGCACCGAAGAGACCTGGAACGACAGCTTCCGCATCGTCGAGGGGGAGACCCTGGCCGGGGTGCTGGCCTTCTGGGACCAGGTGGTCAAGGAGACCGAGGAGTTCATCCGGTCGGTGCCCAGCCTGGACGACACCTTCCCGCTGCCCCCGGCCCCCTGGTTCCCCAAGGACGGGGCCGTGTCCATGCGATGGCTGATGCTCCATCTCGTCGAGGAGACCGCCCGGCACGCCGGGCATGCCGACATCATCCGCGAGTCACTGGACGGCAGGACGGCCTTCGAGCTGGTCGACGAGGAGGCCCGGGGCTGACGGACGGCCGGGGGCCCGGCGCCCGGAGGGCCTGTCCCCGACCCGGCCTGCGGTCCGGGTCGGGGGACAGGCCCGGGGAGCGCGCGCCCGCCGCCGCTCGGCGGCCGGCCGGGCTCAGTGGTGGAACCCGGTCGCCGCCTCCTTGTCGCGGGTCAGCGGATGCGACTGGCGGCGCAGTTCGGGCAGCAGCCGGGTCATGTCCTCGAGCAGCAGGTCCGCCAGGTCCGACGAGAAGCCGTTGCGACAGACCACCCGCACCACGGACAGGTCCTCGCGGTTGGCGGGGAAGGTGTACGCGGGCACCAGCCAGCCGCTCTCGCGCAGCCGCCGGGACACGTCGAACACGTCGTACGAGGTGATGTCGGGCGTCGTCGTGAAGGCGAACACCGGCAGCTCGTCGCCGTGCGTCAGCAACCGGAAGTCCCCGAGCGCCTCGACGCGTTTGGCGAGCCCCGTCGCCACGTCCCGGGTGGTCTGCTGGACCGCCCGGAAGCCCTCCCGGCCCAGTCGCAGGAACGTGTAGTACTGGCCGACCACCTGGGCGCCCGGCCGCGAGAAGTTCAGTGCGAACGTCGGCATGTCGCCGCCGAGGTAGTTCACCCGGAACACCAGCTCCTCCGGCAGTTCGGCCGTGGACCGCCACAGGGCCCAGCCGACACCCGGGTAGACCAGGCCGTACTTGTGCCCCGACGTGTTGATCGACGACACCCGCGGCAGCCGGAAGTCCCATACGAGGTCCTCGTCCACGAACGGCGCCACCATCGCACCGGACGCGCCGTCCACATGCACCGGGATGTCCAGCCCGGTGCGCTGCTGGAGGTCGTCCAGCGCAGCGCAGACCTCCGCCACCGGCTCGTACGACCCGTCGAACGTCGAGCCGAGGACGGTGACCACACCGATCGTGTTCTCGTCGCAGAGGTCGGCCGCCGCCTGCGGATCGAGGTGGAAGCGGTCCCCCTCCATCGGCACCTGCCGGGCCTCCACCTCCCAGAAGTTGCAGAACTTGTCCCAGCACACCTGGACGTTGACGCCCATGACCAGATTGGGGCGGGCGTCGCGGGACGGATAGCGGTCGGCGTTCCGCTGCATCCAGCGGCGCTTGAGCGCCATGCCGGCGAGCATGCAGGCCTCGCTCGACCCGGTCGTCGAACAGCCCACGGCGGCCGACGGGTCCGGGGCGTTCCACAGGTCCGCGAGCATCGCCACACAGCGCCGTTCCAGCTCGGCGGTGCGCGGGTACTCGTCCTTGTCGATCATGTTCTTGTCGCGGCACTCACCCATCAGCAGGGTGGCCTCGGGTTCCATCCACGTGGTGACGAACGTGGCTAGGTTGAGGCGGGAGTTGCCGTCCAGCATCAGCTCGTCGTGCACCAGCTGATACGCCGTGGAGGGCGGCAGCGCCCCGTCCGGCAGCCGGGTCTTGGGCGGAGCCTGTGTCATCTCGACGGTCGGATCCGCCTCCCCGAAGAACGGGTTGACGGTAGCGGGACGTTCGTCTGTAGTGGCGGAACCTTTGTGGAGCGGCATGGGAAGCAGCCTCCGACCGTGATGGGCACGGCCCCGGTGCCGGGCGCACCGGAGGCGACGCGGACAGGCCCCACCGTAAGCCGCACCCGCAGCTCACGCGACGTGGGGCGTCAGCACGGGGGACGTACCCGGGAGAGCGGTGCCGGTGTGCCGGGGCGGCCGTGCCGAGGACACGGTGCTCGGCCTGTCGGGGAAGCGGTGCCCGTGCCGGACGCGACGCTCGGTGTGCCGGGGCCGCTGCCGACGATGCGGCGCCGGTGTGACACGGGTGGTGTCACACCGGCGCGTCGCGAAGCCGCCGCGGGGGGTCACGCCCTGCTGATCACGACTGCCGTGCCGTAGGCGCACACCTCGGTGCCGACGTCCGCGGCTTCGGACACGTCGAAGCGGAACATCAGGACCGCGTTGGCGCCCCTCGCGCGAGCCTGCTCCACGAGCCGTTCCATGGCCTGGTTGCGGGTCTGCACGAGCGTCTTGGTGAGCCCCTTCAGCTCGCCGCCGATCATCGACTTCAGACCGGCGCCGATCTGGCTGCCCAGATGCCGGGAACGGACTGTGAGCCCGAACACCTCCCCGATGACCTGGTCGACCCGGTATCCGGGGACGTCGTTCGTCGTCACGACCAGCACGTCGGCCTGCGGACCCGTACCGCCGCCGTAGTCGTCGATGCCCATGCGCAGCCACCTCCCGAGGTCTGCCCGCCGGAGAACCCACGCCCCAGCCTCGCCCTGGAACCCGGAGCTGTCTCCTGGCGTTGATACGTTTGGCCGACTGGACGCCGTATCGCCCCACCCATATCCCTCAGGAGCCCGGAACCGTGACGACGCTTGCCCTCGGACCGAGCTGGCTGGACCCGAACCACCTCCTGGACACGTTCGGCATCTGGGGCCTGCTCCTGATCGTCTTCGCGGAGTCTGGCCTGCTCATCGGTTTCTTCCTGCCGGGCGACTCGCTGCTGTTCACCTGTGGTCTGCTGATCACCGCGGGCACCATGGACTTCCCGCTGTGGGCGGCCATCGCCCTGATCTGCCTCGCCGCGATCCTCGGCGACCAGGCGGGGTACCTCTTCGGCAAGAAGGTGGGCCCCTCGCTCTTCAGCCGTCCCGACTCCCGCCTCTTCAAGCAGGAGAACGTGGTCAAGGCGCACGAGTTCTTCGAGAAGTACGGCCCGAAGTCCCTGGTCCTGGCGCGCTTCGTGCCCATCGTGCGTACCTTCACGCCGATCATCGCGGGCGTCAGCGGCATGCGGTACCGCTCGTTCATCACCTTCAACATCATCGGCGGCGTCCTGTGGGGCGCGGGCGTGACCCTGCTCGGCTCCTGGCTCGGCAACGTCGAGTTCGTCCACAAGAACATCGAGCTGATCCTGATCCTGATCGTCCTCGTGTCGGTGGTCCCGATCGCGATCGAGTTCCTGCGGGCACGGGGCAAGGCCAGGAAGGAGGCCGCCGTGGAGGAGGGCTCCGCGCCGGCCGCCCCCGCGGGCCGCGGACGGCACGCCAAGCGCTGACCGCGCGCTCGTCCCGCTCGCTGTCGGCCGCGCGTCCCTCGCGCCGGTCCCGGGCGCCATCGACCGCCCGTCCCGGGCGCCATCGACCGCCCGTCCCCGTCCCGGGCACCGTCGGCCGCCCGTCCTCCCCCCCCCGGCCGGCCCCCGGGTCTCGGCGCCGCTCCGCGCCGTACCCCGCAGATCAGAAGCCGCGCGTCCGCTTGGCCGCGCGGCGCCCCGCCGCGCCCGGCACCCTCAGGGTCAGCCGCGAGATCTCCGACCCCAGGTTCACGCCGATCGCGATGGCCATCGCCAGCGCGGCGGCCTGGCTGAGCGACACCAGGCCCTTGTCCACGTTGTTCTGCGCGATCGACAGCAGCCCGAAGTACGTCGCCGAACCGGGCAGCAGCGGCCCGATCGCCGCCGTCACATAGGGCAGTGCGGACGCGAACCGGTAGCGGGACAGCAGCTGCCCGAACAGGCCCACCAGGCCGGCCGCGACGGCCGTCGACGCGACCGGGGACAGTCCGCCCACGTAGTGCATCGCGCCGTACACCGACCAGGCGATCCCGCCGTTCAGCGTCACCCACAGCACCGTCGAGCGCTCCTGCTGGAGCATGATCGCGAAGCACAGCGACAGGGCCATCGACGCCAGGATCTGCACCCCTGGCCGCTGCACGGTGTGCAGGGCCGCGTCGGGGTTCAGCGGGGCGTGCAGTTTCACCCCGAAGTACAGGATCAGCAGGACGCCCGTGACGATGCCGACGAAGAAGTACATGACCTCCAGCAGACGCGCCGACGCGGTGATGTAGAAGCCGGTCAGGCCGTCCTGCACGCCCGCCACCAGCGCCCGCCCCGGCAGCAGCGCGAAGAGCCCACCGGTGATCACCGCGGACGCCCGTACGTCGACCTCCGCGAGCGTCAGCGCGATGCCCATCGCAGCCGGCGGCATCGCGGCCACCGTGAACTGGTAGAACTCCGGCAGCCCGCGCCCCGCGCACAGCCAGGCCAGCCGGTCGCCGAGGATGGCGCCGACGGCCGCCGCGATGAACACCAGCCAGTCACCGCCGACGAGCACCGAGGCCGCGCCCGCGAGCAGACCGGTGGCGGCGGTCAGCGTCCATGTCGAGTACGGGTGCCGGTTCCGTCGGATCTCCGCCAGGCGCCGGTACGCCTCCTCCAGGGAGACCTGGACGTCCGGGGAGCTGATGTCGTCCACCAGCCGGTACACGGCCGCGAGCCGCGTGTAGTCGGTGGCCCGGCGGCGCACCGTCCGTGACGCGGTCACCGGGTCGTCCACCAGCGACGGCTGGTGCGAGATCGACAGCAGCGTGAAGGTGACGGTCGGCTCGCAGCGGTCGAGGCCGTAGCTGCGGCACACCGCGAACATGGCGGCCTCGACGTCCTCGGCGCCCTCGCCGCCCGCGAGCAGCAGCTCGCCGATACGGAGCGTCAGGTCCAGCACGCGCGGGATCGCCGGGCCCTCGTCCTCGTGCTTCTGCAGGGGCTCCGGCGCCGGGCGCTCGGCCACCGGCATGCGCAGCATCGTGCGCATCCGGTCCTGCCAGGGAGCCTCCTCGGCGAACCGTACCGTCGGGATGCCCGACGGCGGCGTGAACGCGGGCGGCGACTCACTGCTCCGGTACGTCTTCGGGGGGCTGAACGCCGAGCCCTCCGGTTCCTGGGGGACGCCCTGGGGCACCGGCACGCCCTGGGGGAGCGTGAACTCGGACGTCGTCTGCGACTCGTCCTCGGGCCCGGCGGGCTGTGGCACCTCCACGCCCGACGGCTGGGTGAAGGCGCTGCGTGCCTCGTCCGACTGCGGCTTGCGGTCCTCCGCCTCCGGCTCACCCACGGCTCTATCCCCGCCTCACTCCTCGTACGACTCGACCGGCTCGTACGGCTCGATCTACCCGCACGCACCCTCGGTACGCCCAGTATGCGCAGGGATACGCCGACGGGCCGCGCCACCCCTGGCCAGGGGAGCACGGCCCGTTTCCGTGGGACCGCGAGGTCCCGGGTGGCGCGGGGAGGTCAGTGACCGCCCTGCTCCTTGAAGCGCTTGTAGGAACGCTCGATCTCGACCTCGGCCTCGGTGCGGCCGACCCAGTTGGCGCCCTCGACGGACTTGCCGGGCTCCAGGTCCTTGTAGACCTCGAAGAAGTGCTGGATCTCCAGGCGGTCGAACTCCGACACGTGGTGGATGTCGCGCAGGTGCTCCACGCGCGGGTCGTGCGCCGGGACGCACAGCAGCTTGTCGTCGCCGCCGGCCTCGTCCGTCATGCGGAACATGCCGATGGCGCGGCACTGGATGAGGCAACCGGGGAAGGTCGGCTCGTCCAGGATCACCAGCGCGTCCAGCGGGTCGCCGTCCTCGCCGAGGGTGTTCTCGACGAAGCCGTAGTCGGCCGGGTAGCTGGTGGACGTGAAGAGCCGACGGTCCAGGCGGATACGACCGGTCTCGTGGTCCACCTCGTACTTGTTCCGCGACCCCTTGGGGATCTCGATCGTGACGTCGAACTCCACCGGTGGCTCCTCCATGATCATCACATGATTCGGGTAACGCTGCGTCCTCCCGAGGGGCGGCCACAGGCTGCGTCTGCCGTCGACCGGTCCCGGGTGTGGCCCCGGATCCGGATGCCGGAACCTCGGACTCCGGAATCTTGGATTCCGGACGGATCATCCGACCGGACCCACCGGGGTGCCGTGCCACGGCAAGACGCAGTGATTAAGTGTCCCTCACGCAGGTGTGTGATCGCGAAAGGGGCTGGTGGTCGTGGCAGAGCTGCCCGAGCCTGAGCCGGGTGCGCGGCTTCGCGGGCTCGTCGAGCAGCTGACCGGGCCCCGCGCCCGGCAGCTGGTCAAACGGCCCGCGGTACGGCTGACGAATCTCGGAACGCGGCAGGTCACGGCCGGGGCGGCGGTGGTCGGGCTGGTCGTGGCGGCCGCCGCGGCAGCCCTGGCGGGCCCCTGGGACGCCTCGGGGCAGCGGAAGGCCGAGCGCGACTGGGCGGCCGGCCAGGAGGCCGGGAGCGGCCTCGGAGGTGGCGCAGATCACGCGGGGGACGCGGCCCACGGCCGGTCCGGCGGTACGTCCCGGGAGGCGCCCGACACCACGTCGAGCGCCCCTGCCGTGCTCGTCGCGCTGGGGGCGCCGACCCCTTCCGGCGCGGTGCCGACCGGTTCCGGGCTCGCCGCCCTGCTCGATCCGCTCCTGAAGGACCCCTCGCTCGGCTCGCAGCGCAGCGCGGCGGTCGTCGACGCGGCGACCGGGGAGCAGATCTACGGCAAGGACGCGGACACGGCGCTGACACCCGCGTCGACGACCAAGCTGGCCACGGCCGCGGCGGCCCTGTCCGCGCTCGGCCCGGACCACCGGCTCACCACCCGCACCGTCCTCGCCGACCCCGGCAAGGTCGTCCTGGTCGGCGGGGGCGACCCGACGCTCACCGCGCACAAGGACGCACAGGGGAACGCGAGCCTGCGGGTGCTGGCGGACCGGACGGCGAGCGAGCTCAAGGCACGGCACGCCGGCAAGGTCACCGTCTCCTACGACGCCTCGCTGTACGCGGGGCCGCTCCTGCACCCCATCGGCCCCAACGAGAACCTCGCGCCGGTCAGCGCGCTGGAGACCGACGAGGGCCGGCTGAACACCTCCTCGAGCGGTCCCGCGCCGAGGAGCGCGGACCCGGCCGGGGACGCGGCACGCACGTTCGCGGGCCTGCTGAAGGAGCGCGGTGTCGAGGCCGGCACCACGGTCGCGCCGGGCAGGGCGCCGGGTTCGGCCGCCCCTCTGGCCTCGGTCTCCTCTCCGCCGCTGGCCGACCTGGTCGAGCGCATGCTCACGCACAGCGACAACGACATCGCGGAGGCGCTGGCCCGGCAGGTGGCGCTGGCCTCGAAGGAGCAGGCGAGCTTCGAGGGCGGAGGACGGGCCGTGCGCGGACAACTCAAGGCGCTGAAGCTCCCCTTGGCGGGGGCGGCGTTCGCGGACGGCAGCGGACTGAACCGTGACGACCGGCTGACGGCGAACCTCCTCACCTCGCTGCTCGCCCGCGCCGCGGACCCGGCGCACCCGGAGCTCCGTCCCGTCCTCACCGGCCTGCCCGTGGCCGGGTTCACCGGCACTCTGGCGAATCGTTACGCCAGCAAGGGGGACGCCGCCGGCACGGGGCTGGTCCGCGCCAAGACGGGCACCCTGACCGGCGTGAACACCCTGGCCGGCACTCTGGTGGACGCCGACGGCCGCCAGCTCCTGTTCGCCTTCCTCACCGCGGGCTCGACGACCCCCGCGACCACGCAGGCGACCCTGGACCACCTCTCCACCACCCTCACCACCTGCGGCTGCCACTGACCCGCGGCCCCGCCCCGGACGGCCCGTGGACGCCTGCCGCCGAGGGCGCTCGTCCCGCCGGGGCGGGAACGGGTGGGCACGGCCCCGCGACCGATCCGGTCCGCTCCCGGCGCACCGGGCGCCCCAGGTGCTTGTCGAGCCCCTCCCCCGGAGGGAATCAGCACGTACCGTTGACGCATGACGAGCATCGGTGGTGCCGAGATGGTCGACTGGAATCTCGCGGTGGCGACCGCGACGCGGCTCGTGCGGCCGGGTCCCGAGGTGAGCCGCGACGAGGCACGCGCCGTCGTCGCGGAGCTGCGCCGCCACGCGAAGGCCTCGGAGGAACACGTCCGGGCGTTCACCCGCATGGGAGGCGACCTCACCCATGACACCCCGGTGCTGGTCGTGGACCGCCCCGGCTGGGTCCGGGCGAACGTCGCGGGCTTCAGGGAAATCCTCAAGCCGCTGCTGGAGAAGATGCAGGAGCGGCGCGGCGGCTCGCCGGGCGGCGCCGTCCTCGGCGCGGTCGGCGGCAAGGTCACCGGAGTCGAACTCGGCATGCTGCTGTCGTTCCTGAGCTCCCGCGTGCTCGGCCAGTACGAGACCTTCGCCCCGGCCAGCCGCGACCTCCCGGCAGGCGAGAACGGCGGCGGCCGCCTGCTCCTCGTGGCCCCCAACATCGTCCACGTCGAGCGCGAGCTGGACGTGGAGCCGCACGACTTCCGGCTCTGGGTGTGCCTGCACGAGGAGACCCACCGGACCCAGTTCTCCGCCGTGCCGTGGCTGCGCGACCACCTGGAGGCCGAGATCCAGGCCTTCCTCGCCGAGACCGACGTCGATCCCGCGACCGTCCTGGAGCGCATCAGGGAGGCGGCCCAGAGCTTCGTGGGAAGCCGCCCGGACACCGAGGAGGACGACGCGGGCCGCTCCTTCGTCGAGCTCGTGCAGACCCCGGCCCAGCGGGAGATCCTGGGCAGGCTGACCGCCGTGATGTCACTGCTCGAGGGCCACGCCGACCACGTCATGGACGGTGTCGGCCCCGCCGTCGTGCCGTCCGTCGGCGAGATCCGCGAGAAGTTCCAGCAGCGCCGGGCCCGCGGCGCGTCCCGCCTCGACACGGCCCTGCGCAAGCTGCTCGGCCTGGACGCGAAGCTGCGTCAGTACCGCGACGGCGAACGCTTCGTACGCGCCGTCGTCGACCAGGTCGGCATGGACGGCTTCAACCGCGTCTGGACCTCGCCGAACACCCTGCCGACGAAGTCGGAGATCGCCAAACCCGCGGAGTGGGTCGCGAGGGTGCACCGTAAGGCAGACTCATGACCGCCATACGGCCGACGGCAGAAGAACGCCCTCGCAATCACCCGTCCGAGGGACCGTGAGTCGTGGGTAGGCGTGCAATGCTCGGGGAACGGCTCGGTTCTGTCACCATCGACACACTCTGAGTGACCGGAATCGGGCTCACCCCCCGAAAAACTTCATGAAGGGAACCGGACATGGGTCCCCATCCTGCGGTCGCGGCGATACGCCTGGCGGTCCGCCGCGTCCTGCACGACGTACTCGACGAACACCACCACCTCACCCGGCGCACCGCGGTACGTGCGACGGGCCGCGCACCCGGCCCGCTCGTCCTCGTGGCGTGCTCCGGCGGCGCCGACTCCATGGCCCTCGCCTCCGCCCTCGCCTTCGAGGCCCCCAAACTCGGCATCCGCGCCGGCGGTATCACCGTCGACCACGGTCTGCAGACCGGCTCCGACCTCCGCGCCGCAGAAGTCGTCGCGCGGCTCTCCGCCCTGCGTCTCGACCCGGTCGAATCCGTCGCGGTCGCCGTCGGCCGTGCGGGCGGCCCCGAGGCCGCGGCCCGCGATGCCAGGTACGCCGCGCTGGACGCCGCCGCAGAGCGCCACGGCGCCGCCGCGATCCTGCTCGGCCACACCCGTGACGACCAAGCGGAAACCGTCCTGCTGGGCCTCGCCCGCGGCTCCGGCATCCGCTCCCTGTCCGGTATGGCCGCGGTCTCGGGGGCCGCGGGCCGCTACCGCCGCCCGTTCCTGCACCTGGACCGGCAGACCGCCCGCAAGGCGTGCCTGGTCCAGCACCTGCCCGTCTGGGACGACCCGCACAACGCCGACCCCGCGTACACGCGCTCCCGGCTGCGCCACGAGGGCCTGCCCGCCCTGGAGAAGGCCCTGGGCAAGGGCGTCGTCGAGGCGCTCGCCCGAACGGCCCAGCTCTCCCGCGACGACGCCGACGCCCTGGACACCTGGGCTGCCCAGGCCGAGTCCACTGTGCGCGACGCCACAGGGCTGCTCGAGTGCTCCAAGCTGTACGCGCTGCCGCCCGCCGTGCGCCGTCGGATCCTGCGCCGCGCCGCCATCGAAGCGGGCTCACCTGCGGGTTCGCTGTTCGCCCGGCACATCGAGGAGATCGACCGGTTGATCACCGGCTGGCGCGGCCAGGGGGCCATCAATCTCCCCGGCAAGGTCGTCGCCCAGCGACAGGGTGGCAGACTGGTGATTCGGCAAGGCTGAACGAGGGACCCCTTCCGCAGAGGCCGCGGAGGTCCCGGGCAGCCGGTGGGACGACCGAAAGTGATGCGGGTGGACGCGAAAGACATGGGTGCCGACCTCAAGTCGGTGCTCATCACCAAGGAAGAGATCGACGCGAAGCTGGCCGAGCTGGCCGCGAAGATCGACGCGGAATACGCGGGCAAGGACCTGCTGATCGTGGGTGTCCTCAAGGGCGCCGTGATGGTCATGGCGGATCTCGCCCGGGCGCTGTCCACCCCCGTCACCATGGACTGGATGGCCGTGTCCTCGTACGGCGCGGGCACCCAGTCCTCCGGTGTCGTGCGGATCCTCAAGGACCTCGACACCGACATCAAGGGCCGGCACGTCCTGATCGTCGAGGACATCATCGACTCCGGCCTGACCCTGTCCTGGCTGATCTCCAACCTCGGCTCGCGCGAGCCCGCCTCCCTCAAGGTGGTCACGCTGCTGCGCAAGCCCGAGGCGGCCAAGGTCGCGATCGACGTCGAGTGGGTCGGCTTCGACATCCCCAACGAGTTCGTCGTGGGCTATGGCCTGGACTACGCCGAGAAGTACCGGAACCTTCCGTTCGTCGGCACTCTGGCGCCCCACGTCTACGGCGGCTGACACCGGGTCCGCAGGGCCCTCCCGGGCCCGGAGGAATCCGACATAACGCACGGCGGGCCCGTTCCGGGCCCGTCGCCGCGGAATTCCGGGAACCGAATCGCCCCTCCCGCCGTTGGAGCATGCGAGGACGGGTTTGCCGGTCGTCCACGCGGCGTCGGGTGACAATGCTGGGGTACCGTCCGAAGAACAGACTTGAAGAACAGCCCTCAGATCGTTGAGGCGGACTTCAACCAACTCACTATGGCAGGAGGGACGGGGCGCCACGCTCCGTATGGATGGACGTGAAGCGATACTTCCGTGGGCCGGTCATGTGGATCGTGCTGGCCGTCCTCGCCGTGGTCGTGTTGATGCAGGTCGTCGGCTCGTCCGGCGGCTACAAGACGGTGGACACCGGCCAGGTGGTCCAGGCCATCAGCGACAACCAGGCGCAGTCGGCCAAGCTCACCACAGGTGACGAGCAGACCATCAAGGTCGAGCTCAAGAACGGCCAGAAGGTCCAGGGCAGCAGCAAGATCCAGGCGAGCTACATCGGCGACCAGGGCGTCGACCTCGCCAAGACGCTGCAGGCCAAGTTCGAGGACAAGCAGATCCCCGACGGTTACACCGTCACGCCGTCGAAGCAGAACCCGTTCGTCGGGATCCTGCTCTCCCTGCTCCCCTTCGTCCTCATCGTCGTCGTGTTCCTGTTCCTGATGAATCAGATGCAGGGCGGCGGCTCCCGGGTCATGAACTTCGGGAAGTCGAAGGCGAAGCTGATCACCAAGGACACCCCCAAGACGACCTTCTCGGACGTCGCAGGGTCGGACGAGGCGGTCGAGGAGCTCCAGGAGATCAAGGAGTTCCTGCAGGAGCCGGCGAAGTTCCAGGCCGTCGGCGCCAAGATCCCCAAGGGCGTGCTGCTGTACGGCCCGCCCGGTACGGGCAAGACGCTCCTCGCGCGCGCCGTCGCGGGCGAGGCCGGCGTGCCGTTCTACTCGATCTCCGGTTCCGACTTCGTCGAGATGTTCGTCGGTGTCGGTGCCTCCCGGGTCCGCGACCTCTTCGAGCAGGCCAAGGCGAACGCACCGGCGATCGTCTTCGTCGACGAGATCGACGCCGTCGGCCGGCACCGCGGTGCGGGTCTCGGCGGTGGCCACGACGAGCGCGAGCAGACGCTGAACCAGCTGCTCGTCGAGATGGACGGCTTCGATGTGAAGGGCGGCGTCATCCTGATCGCCGCCACGAACCGTCCGGACATCCTGGACCCGGCGCTGCTGCGTCCCGGCCGCTTCGACCGGCAGATCGCCGTCGACCGCCCGGACATGCAGGGCCGTCTGGAGATCCTCAAGGTCCATCAGAAGGGCAAGCCGGTCGCCCCGGACGTCGATCTCGCGGCCGTCGCGCGTCGTACGCCGGGCTTCACGGGCGCCGACCTGAGCAACGTCCTCAACGAGGCCGCGCTGCTCACCGCGCGCAGCGACAAGAAGCTCATCGACAACCACATGCTCGACGAGGCCATCGACCGCGTCGTGGCGGGCCCGCAGAAGCGGACCCGGATCATGTCGGACAAGGAGAAGAAGATCACCGCGTACCACGAGGGCGGTCACGCCCTGGTCGCGGCGGCTTCGCCGAACTCCGACCCCGTCCATAAGATCACCATCCTGTCCCGCGGCCGTGCCCTGGGCTACACGATGGTCCTGCCGGACGAGGACAAGTACTCGACCACGCGCAACGAGATGCTCGACCAGCTCGCGTACATGCTGGGCGGCCGCGCGGCCGAGGAACTGGTCTTCCACGACCCGACGACCGGCGCCGCGAACGACATCGAGAAGGCCACGGCCACGGCCCGCGCGATGGTCACGCAGTACGGCATGACCGAGCGGCTCGGCGCGATCAAGTTCGGCGGCGACAACACCGAGCCCTTCCTGGGCCGGGAGATGGCGCATCAGCGCGACTACTCGGAAGAGGTCGCCGCGCTCGTCGACGAGGAAGTCAAGAAGCTCATCGAGAACGCGCACAACGAGGCCTGGGAGATCCTGGTCGAGAACCGCGACGTCCTCGACAACCTCGTCCTGGCCCTCCTCGAGAAGGAGACCCTGGGCAAGGAGGAGATCGCCGAGATCTTCGCCCCGATCGTGAAGCGCCCGGCTCGTCCGGCGTGGACCGGTTCCTCGCGGCGTACGCCGTCGACCCGCCCGCCGGTGCTCTCCCCGAAGGAGCTGTCACTGACGAACGGTGCCAACGGCTCGACGCCCGCGGTGACCGCCTCGGCGGAGGCCGTGGAGCTCGGCAAGTCCGCGGCTCCCGAGGACCGACCCGAGGTCTGACCGGCCCCGTCCGCCGGAGCGCCGCTCCGGCGGGCCCCGGAATGAATGCCACGCCCCCCTGGTTAGCCTGGGGGGCGTGGCATTTCTGCATGCCCGCTTACGCTTGTCCGGGGTCCGTACTCCAGACCCCAGCACAGGAATCAGGAACGAGGCACAGATGACCGACCCCGTGACGCTGGACGGCGAGGGAACGATCGGCGAGTTCGACGAGAAGCGCGCCGAGAACGCCGTACGCGAGCTGCTCATCGCGGTCGGCGAGGACCCGGACCGCGAGGGCCTGAAGGAGACCCCGGCACGGGTGGCGCGGGCCTACAAGGAGATATTCGCGGGCCTGTGGCAGACGCCCCAGGACGTCCTCACGACGACGTTCGACCTGGGCCACGACGAGATGGTGCTGGTGAAGGACATCGAGGTGCTCTCGTCCTGCGAGCACCATCTGGTGCCGTTCGTCGGAGTCGCCCACGTCGGCTACATCCCGTCGCACGACGGAAAGATCACGGGGCTGTCGAAGCTGGCCCGCCTGGTCGATGTCTTCGCCCGCCGTCCGCAGGTCCAGGAGCGGCTCACCACACAGATCGCCGACTCCCTGATGGAGATCCTGGAGCCGCGCGGAGTGATCGTGGTCATCGAGTGCGAGCACATGTGCATGACCATGCGCGGGGTGCGGAAGCAGGGGGCGAAGACGATCACGTCGGCGGTGCGCGGTCAGCTGCGCGATGTGGCGACCCGCGCCGAGGCGATGAGCCTGATCATGGCCGACTGAACGATCGGGCGGCCGATGGCCTGACGGGACGCGCGGCCCGACGGTGTCCTCACACCGTCCGGGCCGCTCCCTCGTTCTGGTCGTCGTCCTCCGGGAGCTTGCAGACGCGCTCCAGGAAGAAGCCGGCCGCTATGACGGCGATGCCGGCGAGCGTCGAGAGACCGGCGTAGACGGCCTGATCCCGGCGCGTGGGGATGTCGAGCGATTCGAGCAGGAAGACGCCCACGCCGCCGTACAGGCCTGCCACGAGAGCGGCGACGAGCGCGCTGGCCTGGCCGAAGACGACCGCGCGGGCGGCCATCAGCGGGTCGACGCCCTTGGCACCGGGGCGCCGCTCGCGCTGCGCCTTGAGCCGGGCACGCAGGGACAGGGCCGTGGCGAGCAGCACGACGGCGATCACCGCCAGCACGATGGGCGCCGCCAGCGGCACGCGCGGCAGGGTCCCCAGCGAGTCCCACAACCGGGCGCCCGCCCAGGACAGCACTCCGGCCACGACGAAGACACCGGCCAGCGTCCTGATGCGCAGCTGTTTCACGTCGCCCCTTCGCCCTCCGGGGCGTCGGCCCCGGAAGCCCCTGCGGCCCCGGAGGCGTGGGAAGCCCCTCTGGAAATGTCGTCCGATAGACCCTAACGACTACTCGGGCAGACGGAGTTCCAGGTCGCCGCGGGGCTCGACACCCTCGCGGGTGACATGGCCGAGCAGCTGGGCGACGGCGCCCAGGCCGGGCAACTGGGCCTGCGGGTCGACGTCGTGCCAGGGGGCGAGGACGAACGCGCGCTGGTGGGCCCGCGGGTGGGGGAGCGTCAACACCGGGTCGTCGGAGACGACCTCGGCGTACGCCACGATGTCGACGTCGATCGTGCGGGGGCCCCAGCGCTCGTCCCGGACGCGGTTGAACGCCTCCTCGATCGCGTGGGCCCGCTCCAGCAGGGACGACGGCGGGAGGGTCGTCTTCAGCATCACGACGGCGTTGAGGTACGACGGCTGGGAGCCCGGCTCGACGCCCCAGGGCTCCGTCTCGTACACCGGCGAGACCGCCTTGACGCGCACCCCGGGAGTGTCCTCCAGCGCGTCCACGGCGCCCTGGAGCGTCTCCAGGCGGTTGCCGAGGTTGCTGCCGAGGGAGATCACGGCGCGTTTCGGGTTGGAGAGGGTGGTGTCGGCCGCGTCCACCTGTTCCACCACCGCCGCGGGCACCGGCTGTACGGTCGGGTCGCTCTGCCCCTGGGTGAATGAGGTCATACTCGGCTCCGGGTGATCGTGATCGTCACGTCGTCGAAGGGCACGGTGATCGGAGCATCCGGCTTGTGGACGCACACCTCGACCTCCTGCACCCCGTCGTGCTTCAGGCACGTCTGGGCGATGCGCTCGGCGAGCGTCTCGATGAGGTCGACCGGCTCGCCCTCGACGGCCGCGACGACCTCCTCGGCCACGATGCCGTAGTGCACGGTCTTCGCCAGGTCGTCGTCGGCCGCGGCCGCCCGGGTGTCCAGCCCCAGCACCAGGTCCACGATGAAGGTCTGGCCCTCTTCGCGCTCCCGCGGGTAGACACCGTGGTGCCCGCGGGCCTTCAGGCCGCGCAGCGCGACACGATCCACGCGAATCACTCCTGCAATCGTCGGTATCGGCAGGCTCGCACCGAGTGCGGTCGGCACGCCAGCCACCATCGAATCTACCTGCGGGCACTGACACCGTTCGCCCATGGGGGCCCGGGATCCCACGAATTCGGCCGGAGTCTCCTCCGGGGAACACGCTGGTACACGGGTCGGTAGCCGCCCCTACCCACGGGTCAGTGATTCCAACCACTCTTCGGCGTTCCCCCACCCGGCAGGAGGCCGCCGGCCGGGTGGCCCGCTCGCTCGGAAGAGTGTTCCTGCTGTTCGGGAGGGTGTCGCGTCGCTCAGGGGGATGAATCGGTGTCCGTGTCGTTCCCGTTCTCGGCAAGCACGGGTGACGCGTGGTGCGACCACAGTTTCCAGCCGTCGGGTGTGCGGCGGAACACATTCGTCGCGACGACCAGCTGGCCCACGAGCGGCCCCAGCTCCTCGCCCTCCTCGGGGGCGGGGCCCCCGCTGAGGATGTTCTCGGTGCAGGTCACCAGGGCCGTCTGCCCGCTGAGGGAGACCTGCACATCGGTGAGGAAGAACTGGATGTAGTCCGTGTTCGCCATGATCAGGGCGTACGAGCGGAGTACCTCGCCCCGTCCGGTGAGCACCGGCCAGCCCGGGTGGACGCAGGAGACCGGCGGGACGTCGCCGTCCAGCCAGAGCGTGGACAGCTCCTCGAAGTCGCCGCGTTCGAGTGCCTCGTAGAAGGCGGTGTTGGCCCGTTCGACCTGCTCGATCTCGGTGCGCGAGGCGGTCACCGGGCGCCTTCCACGGCCCGGGCCACCCGGACCGCGTCGGCGGTGGCCCGCACCTCGTGGACACGGACGGCCCAGGCGCCCTGGTGGGCGGCGATCGCGGAGACCGCCGCGGTGGCGGCGTCACGCTCCCGTGCCGGCGGCGGGGCGCCGTCGGGGCCGGCCAGGACACGGCCGAGGAACCGCTTGCGGGAGGCGGCCACGAGCACGGGGTGCCCGAGGTCGCGCAGCCGGTCCAGGCGGGCCAGCAGCGTGAGGTCCTGGTCGGCCTCCTTGGAGAAGCCGAGGCCCGGGTCGACGACGATGCGGTCCGGGGCGACGCCGCCCTCGATGACGGCCTCCACACGCGCGTGGAGCTCGGAGACGACCTCGGCGACCACGTCCTCGTACGCGCCGCGTATGTTGCCGCCCTCCAGGAAGCCGCGCCAGTGCATGACCACGAACGGCGCGCCGGCCTCGGCGACCACCCGCACCATGGCGGGGTCGGCGAGGCCGCCGCTGACGTCGTTGACCAGGGAGGCGCCCGCCGCGACCGCCCGCTCGGCGACGGAGGCGCGCATGGTGTCGACGGAGACCACGACGCCCTCGGACGCGAGGCCGCGCACCACCGGGACGACCCGCTTCAGTTCCTCGTCCTCGTCGACGCGGGTGGCTCCCGGCCGGGTCGACTCGCCGCCGACGTCGACCAGGTCGGCACCCTGCGCGACCAGGTCGAGGCCGTGCTTGACCGCGGCCGTGGTGTCGAACCAGCGGCCGCCGTCGGAGAAGGAATCGGGCGTCACATTGACGACCCCCATGACCGCGCAGCGGTCCCACTGCGGAAGCCCTGTGACCCGGCCGCGGCGCAACGTACTCATGGCTCAAGCGTAGGCCCGGGGGGAGACACCGCTCCCCCCGCCTCCGGCGGGAGCCCGGGTCCCTCGCGGTCTACAGGGCCTCCGCCTCCTGGCCGGGCACCTGGTGGCCGCACGGCCGCGGCCCCCGCCCGCGCAGCGCGCGCGGCAGCCCCACGCTCACGAAGCCCTCGGCGCGCATCACGGCGAAGCCGATGCGGGGGAGGTCCTTCGTGGAGCGGTACACCATGAACCTCGGCTCCCAGCGCGGGCCGAACTTCGCGTTGAACTTGTAGAGCGACTCGATCTGGAACCAGCGCGAGAGGAACACCAGCAGACCGCGCCAGGCGCGCAGCACCGGACCCGCGCCGATCTTCTCGCCGCGCGCGAGGGCCGCGCGGAACATCGCGAAGTTCAGGGAGACCCGGTTGATGCCGAGCCCGGGGGCCGCCTTGAGAGCGGCGACGATGAGGAGCTCGTTCATGCCGGGGTCGGCGGAACGGTCACGGCGCATCAGGTCGAGCGAAGCGCCGTCGCTGCCCCAGGGAACGAAGTGGAGCACGGCCTTCAGATCGCCGTAGGTGCCGGGGGCGTCCGGCTTGTGGGCGGTGGCGATCAGGCAGTCGGCGTCGCCGACCCGGCCGAGCGCCATGGAGAAGCCGCGCTCGGTGTCGGTGCCGCGCCAGTTGTCGGCGGCGAGCCGGATCCGCTCCAGCTCCGCCGGGGCGAGGTCACGCACGCGCCGCACCCGGGTCTCGTAACCGGCGCGTTCGATCCGCTTGACCATCTGGCGCACATTTCGCATCGCGCGCCCGGACAGGGAGAAATCCGCGACGTCCACCACCGCCTCGTCGCCCAGTTCGAGGGCGTCCAGGCCGGTTTCACGGGTCCACACCTGGCCACCCGTCTCGGAGCAGCCCACGACGGCGGGTGTCCACGAGTGTGCCTTGGCCTCGTCCATGAAGCGTTCTATGGCACCGGGCCAGGCCTCGACGTCGCCGATGGGGTCGCCGCTGGCGAGCATCACGCCGGAGACGACGCGGTAGCAGACGGCGGCCTTGCCGCTCGGCGAGAAGACGACGCCCTTGTCGCGGCGCAGCGCGAAGTGGCCGAGCGAGTCGCGGCCCCCGTGCTTGGTGAGCAGGTCGCGCAGCTGCCGCTCGTCGTCCTCGGTGAGCCGCGCGGCGGGGTGCTCGGGGCGCAGGGCGAGGTAGATGGTGGTGACGGCGGTGAGCATGCCGAGCGCGCCGAGCGAGAAGCCGACCGTCCAGCCGGTGGTTCCCGTGTAGTCGACGGGTCCTTCCAGACCGAACAGCCCGTACAGCACGTGCGTGAGCCGGTCCGCGAGGCTCGGGTCGCCCACGAGCGTGTGCGGGTGGGCGCTCACGATGATCAGACCCAGAAGGATCGAACCGGCGCCCATCAGCACGAAGTTCGCCAGTGCGCGCCAGCGGCTGCGCGGGTCGGGCAGCGCGGCGAATTCGCCCCGGTGGCGCAGCAGCAGCCCCAGCAGGAGGAGCG
This sequence comes from Streptomyces sp. NPDC002004, assembly GCF_053593975.1. Lineage (NCBI taxonomy): Bacteria > Bacillati > Actinomycetota > Actinomycetes > Kitasatosporales > Streptomycetaceae > Streptomyces > Streptomyces sp. NPDC002004. The sequence goes on along the minus strand of NZ_JBSFDP010000010.1, from coordinate 69,302 downwards.
AGATCACGGCGCCGACGATCGAGTGGCGGTAGGTGAACTGGGCCACGGCGCCCGCCGGAAGGAGCACGACGGCGGCACGCCACGCCCGCCGCTTGTTGCGGCGCAGGCCGTGCGCGAGGAGCAGCAGCAGAACGCCGGCGCTCAACGACAGGGCCGCCGCGAAGGGGCCGAGCGAGCCGGGCAGCACTTCGGCGAGCGCGTGCATACGGCTGTGGCGGAAGCGCGGGAACACACCAGCCGCGACGTCGACCAGCCCTATGAGGGAGCAGGCACCTGCGACGAATGCAGGAACCGCCTCCGGGCGGGGCCCGTGCAGCAGGTGCCCGGTCCGCCTCGCGACGCGCGGAACCCCGGCGGACATTTCCCCATCTATCCTGACAGACATCGCATTCCGTAGTTCTGCGAGAGACGTTGAGCCGTTGCCAAAAGGGCATCCGGCGACATTGCGCCCTCTAGGACGGCGCTTCGGGGGGACCGGTTTACTCCCCTTCGGAAAACCGGCGGAAAAGGTACGGCAAGCACAAGGTAAGCAACGGTCACGACCTGGTCGTGCGATCAGGCGGCGGACGCAGAGTACAGGCGGAGAAAACACGGCATGGGTCTCACGGCGAACAAGGTGCTGGCGCTGGCAGTGCTGCTGGCCGTGCTGCTGTTCTTCGGCACGGTCTGGCTCTGGCCGCGACTGGCGAACCGCAACTGGCGGGCCGTCGCGGGGCGCGTGGGACTGCTGTTCGCGACCCAGCTCGCGATCTTCTCTTCGATCGGCCTCTCCGCCAACCAGGCCTTCGGTTTCTACGCCTCCTGGGCGGACCTCTTCGGACTGGAGCAGGGACAGGGCGTGGTCGTGGACCACAGCGTCGCCGGTGGCGCGGGCGGGCCCCTGAAGGTCGTCGACACCCAGACCGTGAACGTGCCCGACGGGGCCCGGCCGACCCTCGGCGGACAGATCCAGAAGGTCGACGTCGTCGGCCGCAGGTCCCACATCGCAACCCAGGCGTACGTCTATCTGCCGCCCGAGTACTTCCAGCCGCAGTACAAGAAGCGCACCTTCCCGGCCGCCGCGGTCCTCACCGGCTACCCGGGGACGGCGGAGGCGCTCATCAAGGGCCTGCGCTATCCGCAGACCGCGCACGAGCAGGCCAAGGCCGGCAGGATGCAGCCGATGATCCTGGTGATGCTGCGCCCCACCGTGGCGCCGCCCCGGGACACGGAGTGCGTGGACGTCCCGGGCGGCCCGAAGACCGAGACCTTCTTCGCGCAGGACCTCCAGGAGAGCGTGTCCGCGCACTACAGGACGGCGAAGCGGCCGGGCGGCTGGGGCGTCATCGGCGACTCCACGGGCGGCTACTGCGCGCTGAAGCTCGCCGTGCACCACCCCGGGGCGTACGCCGCCGCGGTGGGACTCTCGCCGTACTACAAGGCGCCGCACGACCCCACGACCGGCGACCTGTTCCACGGGAACCTCCTGTTGCAGCAGAAGGCTGACCTCCACTGGTACATGCGCAACATGCCGGAGGCCCCGAAGACGGCGCTGCTGGTGAGCAGTAGCCGGCACGGCGAGGCGAACTACAAGGAGACGCTCCGCTTCATCGCCGAGGTGCGGGCGAGGCGGACGACGCAGATCGCGTCGATCGTCCTCGACAGCGGAGGGCACAACTTCAACACCTGGCGACGGGAGATCCCGGCGGCGCTGTCGTGGCTCGGCGCGCGGCTCAGCGACCGCTGACCGTCTCCAGGGTCACGTCCGCGCGTGGGACGTCGTGGGCGTCGGCCGCCGTCGAGCGGCGCAGCGCCTCGTGCAGCCGGGCAGGGGTGAGCACCCCGAGGAAGCGGCCTGCACCCTCCCCGTCGTTCCCGTCGGTGACGGCGATCCACCCGGCGTCGTGCTGGAGCATCGTGGCGAACGCCTGCTTCAGGGAAGCCCCGACGGGCAGCCGGGCCTCCATGCGGCGGGCGTGCTCGCGCACGGTGCCCTTCCCGCGCGCGTGTTCCGCGGATATCCAGCCGTGCAGAGTGCCGTCGGCGTCGAGCACCACGGCCCAGCGGCCGGCCAGATCGCTCGGCAGCGGATCGTCGAGGCGCAGGACCGGCGGCTGTTCGAGGTCGCCCTTCTCTATGGGCGTCACCGACAGCCGCTTCAGGCCGCGGTCGGCGCCGACGAAGTCGGCCACGTAGTCGGTGGCGGGGGCGCCGAGCACGGTGGACGGGGTGTCGAACTGCTCGATGCGGCCCTGTCCGTAGACGGCGATGCGGTCGCCGAGCCGGACGGCCTCCTCGATGTCGTGGGTGACGAACAGGACCGTCTTGCGCACCGCCTGCTGAAGCCGCAGGAACTCCGTCTGGAGGCGTTCGCGCACCACCGGGTCGACCGCGCCGAACGGTTCGTCCATCAGCAGCACCGGCGGGTCGGCGGCGAGCGCGCGGGCCACCCCGACGCGCTGGCGCTGGCCGCCGGACAGCTGGTCGGGGTAGCGGTCGCCGTGGACGGCCGGGTCCAGGCCGACCAGGTCGAGGAGTTCGGCGGCCCGTTCGCGGGCCTTCGTCCGCTTCCAGCCCAACAGGTGCGGCACGGTCGCCGTGTTGTCGAGGACCGTCCGGTGCGGGAACAGCCCGACCTGCTGGATGACGTAGCCGATGCGGCGGCGCAGCTGCACGGGGTCGACGCCCGCGATGTCCTCCCCGTCGAGGAGGATCCGTCCGGCCGACGGCTCGATGAGCCGGTTCACCATCTTCATCGTCGTGGTCTTGCCGCAGCCGGACGGGCCCACGAGCGTGACCAGCTCGCCCTCCGCGACCTCGAAGGACAGGTCGTCCACGGCCGTGGTGCCGTCGGCGTACCGCTTGGTGACGTGCTCGAACCGGATCATGGCTCCCCATTGTGCGGGCGGTGCCCGGCGGATGCGTGGCCGGGCGGCGCGGTGCCCATTGTGCTGGTGGTTCTGTGAAGGCCGTGTTGCGCCCGGACGACGGCCTTCGGCGATTGTCGGTGGCGGGGGTTAGGGTCACCAGACAGTCTCGGCCATGTGGCCGGACCACAGACATGAGTTCGACGATCGGGGGAGGCGGAGCGGGGTGAATGCTCGGAACTGCCTGGTGACCAATGACTGGATCTGCCCCGCGTACCTCCGCTCCCGCAGCCAGGAGTTGACCGACGCGACGCTCCAGCACATCGGCATCACGGCCGCCTCGGTCGTCATCGGCGTGGCCGTGGCCTTTCCGCTGGCGCTGCTCGCCCGGCGCCGGCGCGCCTTCGCCGGGCCGGTCCTCGGCCTGACGACCGTGCTCTACACGGTCCCGTCGCTCGCCATGTTCTCGCTGCTGCTGCCGCTGTTCGGCCTGTCGGCGTCGCTCGTCGTCACGGGGCTCGTGCTGTACTCGCTGACGATCCTGGTGCGGAACATCCTGGCGGGCCTCCAGGCCGTGCCGGAGGAGGCCCGGGAAGCGGCGCGCGGCCTGGGATACGGTCCGCTGCGGCTGTTGTGGGAGGTCGAACTGCCCCTGGCCCTGCCGGCCCTGCTGGCGGGCGTGCGGATCGCCACGGTGTCCACGGTGGCCCTGACGACCGTGGGGGCGATCGTCGACTACGGCGGTCTGGGCACGCTGATACTCGACGGCCTGGACACCACCTTCAAGGCGCAGGTGCTCACCGCATCGGTGCTCTGCGTGCTCCTCGCGCTCGTCGCCGACCTGTTGCTGCTCGGCCTCCAGCGTCTGCTGACCCCCTGGACCCGGACGTCCCGCGCCCCGCGCGGCTCGCGCATACGCGGGCGCGCCGGCGCCGGCGCGCCGAAGGGGGCGGAGGCGGTATGAACGCGATGTCCGGGGCGTACGACTGGCTGACGACGGACGCCAACTGGCAGGGCGAGAAGGGGGTGTGGCACCGGCTCGCCGAGCACCTCTACTTCAGCGGTGTCTGCCTCGGCGTCGCCTGTGCCATTGCGCTGCCGCTCGCCCTGTGGCTCGGCCACATCGGAAGGGGCGGCGCCGTCGCGGTCAACGTCTCGAACGTGGGGCGCGCGGTGCCGACGCTCGCGGTGCTGGTGCTGCTGACCCTCACACCGCTCGGACGGTACGGGGATCTGCCGACCCTCATCGCGCTGGTGCTGTTCGCGGTGCCGCCGCTGCTGACGAACGCGTACATCGGGATGCGCGAGGTGGACCGCTCGGTCGTGGAGGCGGCACGGGGGATGGGCATGAGCGGGCGGCAGCTGTTCGCCCGGGTCGAACTGCCCCTCGCCTACCCGATGATCATGACCGGAATCAGGTCGGCGGCGGTGCAGGTGGTCGCCACGGCGACGCTCGCCGCCATGGCCGGCGAAGGCGGGCTCGGCCGGATCATCACGGCCGGGTTCAACCTGCAGAACACGCCGCAGGTGGTCGCGGGCGCCGTCCTGGTGGCGCTGCTCGCCCTGCTCGTCGAGGCGGTGCTCGTGGTGGCGGGACGGGTCCTCGACCCGGCCCGCGGACGTTCGAATTCATGATGGGGTGGTTGGCGATGAACAGCAGAACGCGTCGGATGACGGTCGCGGCGGTGGCGGTCGGCGCGCTCACGGCGGGACTCACCGCGTGCGGCGGGGACAGCCTGGAGAGCAAGGGCCAGGGCGGGGGCTCGTCCGGCGGCAAGAAGGGCTCGCTGGTGATCGGCGCAGCCCGGTTCACCGAGGCCAAGGTGCTCGCCGAGCTGTACGCGCAGGTGCTGCGCAACGCCGGGTACGACACGACGGTGAAGACCGTGCAGAACCGCGAGGTCTACGAGCCCGAGCTGAAGAAGGGCACGATCGACGTCGTCCCCGAATACGCGGCGACGCTCGCGGAATTCCTGAATCTCCAGAAGAACGGCCCCCACGCGAAGCCCGTCGCGTCCCCTGATGTCGACGCGACCGTCGCCGCCCTGAAGAAGCTCGCCGAACCGCAGGGTCTGAAGGTGCTTCCGGCGGGGGGCGCGGTCGACCAGAACGCGTTCGCGGTGAGCGCCGAATTCGCGAAGCAGCACCACCTGACGACCCTTTCCGATCTGGGGAAGTCGGGCCGGAAGGTCAGGATCGCGGCGGGTGACGAATGCGAGACCCGGCCGTTCTGCGCGCCGGGGCTCAAGCGGAGTTACGGAATCCGGGTCTCCGGAATCGACCCCAAGGGGGTCGGCACCACCCAGGCCAAGCAGGCGGTCAAGAACGGCACGGACCAGCTGGTGCTGACCACGACCACCGACGCGACGCTCAAGAGCTTCGGCCTCGTCCTCCTCAAGGACGACAAGAAGCTCCAGAACGCCGACAACATCCTTCCCGTGGTCAACGCGAAGGGCGCCGGAAGCAAGGAGATAGCCGGCGCTCTCGGCAAGCTGACCGACACGCTGACGACGGATGATCTTGTGGAACTCAACCGCAAGGTGGATGCCGAGCGGCAGAAGGAGGCGGATGTCGCCAAGGCGTATCTGGAGGCGAAGGGTTTGATCAAGAAGTAACGCCTTCCGAGTGCCGGCGGCGGGGGCACTGGGCAAACGCGTCTCCGACGGCGGGATTTTGCCCTGCGGGGCACCATGATTCGCCTACGCGCGGTAAGTTTCTGGCCATGCCACGTGGACGTCACCGCCATTCCCCCCCGCTGCACCGGCTGCTTCCCCCCTCGGCCGTCGCAGGCGCCGCCGTCGCCTGTGCCGCAGGGGCGTGGCTGTTCACGGAACCCATGCTGTTGCGCGGCCTCTCCGCGGGAGCCGCGGCGGCCGCCGTCGTGGGCGCGGTCGTCATGCGCCGTTGGGACCGGGTGGCCGGCAAGCGGGTCGCGGATCTTGGCCGTTCGCTGAAGGGCGCCGAGTGGCGCCACGAGGAGCGAGTGGCCGAGCTGGAGAGCGACCTCGAGGAGTCGCGCGAGCTGCGCGCCCGCATGGAGGGCAAGCTGCGGGCGAAGCGTGCCGAGCTCGCGGCGCTGCGCAACGAGCACGCCGCGCTGCTGCGCCGGTATGCGACGGCCGAGACCGAGCGGGCCTCCGCGCTCGAAGGGCGGCGGCTGCTCGCCATAGAGGCGGCGGTCCCGACGAGGGCACTGCCGCCGCCGGATCCGGCACCCGGGACGGCCACGGCGGCGCCGGAGGGCGGTACGGGTTCCGTGGCCACGCCCGGGCTGTACGCACAGGCCGGCGCGGCGCTGAACCGGCTGGCGGCGCGCGCGGCGGCCGGAGGTACGCCCGAGGGCGACGTGGCCTCGAAGGGCGACCTGGCGGCCAAGGGCGATGCGGCGGTGAAGAGCGACGCGGCGGTGAACGGCGATGCGGCGGTGAAGCGCGCTGCGGCCCCGGAAGGCGACGCCTCCACGCCCGGCGGGGAGGACCCCGCGGCGGGGAAGTCCCCGGCGGCCGACGGGCATGAGCGCGCGGCCGCCACGAAGCGCTCCGGGTACTTCACGGTGCCCACCGCCTCGGCCGTGGTGCCGCCCGCACCGGTGCGGCGCCCGTCGGTCCAGGGAGGGTTCGACTTCTTCGGGACGAAGCGTGCCGCCGCGCTGGAGGCCGTTCAGAACGAGGACCTGGCCGATGTGGTCGGCGAGGAGGTCCTCGCCCTGCACAAGGCCGAGTCCGAGTCCGAGTTCAAGCCGCCCGCCGGCCGGGTCATCGACCTCACGGAGCACGACGAGACGGAGCAGATCAACGTGGCCGACCTCCGCACGGCCCTCCAGGCCTGACGGCCGGCCCGGGCTTCCGGGCCAGGGACCGGCGGCCCGGGGCCCGGGCGCGGGGCCCGTCCCCGGATCCGGGCTCGCCGGCCGGTCAGGTCATGTCATCCAGCGGTCGGGCCGCGCCGCCAGGCGGCCGGTGCGGGAGCGCTCCGCCTGGGCCGCCAGCAGCCCGGCGGCCTCCGCGGCACCGCGCAGCCTCGCGGTGACCGTCTTGTCCGCCCCCGTGTCCACGCTGAGGTCGGCAACGCCGCAGAAGCGTTCCCACGGCCCCTGTTCCAGGCGCACGCTCTGCACCTTCGCGTGCGGCACGAGCGCGACGCGGCGTCGCAGCAGCCCCCGCCGTGCAGCGAACACGGTGTCCGTGACCGCCAGTCCGTAGCCGCGCCACCACACCGGCGCACACCACCGCGCCGTCCGCGGCACCCCCGTGAACTCCCGGGGCATCACGACCCCGGGCAGCACCCGCGCGATCACGTCCTCCGCGATCTCGCGCGGCGCGACGGGCACCAGTACGGAGTTGGAGGACCCGGCGACGTCCAGCTCGACCCGTACCCAGCCGCGGTGCCGCCACAGCAGCGGCTCGATCAGATGCACGGTCTGCACCCGCCCCGGCGGCACCGTCTCGTGTGCGCGGTCGAGGAGGCCGCGGTCGATCCGGAGCCCGTCGGGTGATTCGCCCACCGTCCAGTCGTACTCGGCGACGAACCGGCCGAAGCTCCTCGCCCCCGCCGTCCCCAGGAGCGGGATCCCCACCGCGATCGCCGTCCACAGGCTGTGCGTGAGGAACAGGACCACCGGCGGCAGGGCCAGTGCCGCGGCCAGCGAGCCCCAGGCCGCGCCGCTCAGCGCTACCGACAGCGCGAGCATCCGCGGGGGCACCCGCAGCAGCTGCCGCACCGGCGCCTCACCGACCTCGTGCACGGTGTCGGGCGCGAATCCGGCGGCGCGGGCCAGCAGCTCCGCACGCAGCGCCCGGGCCTCCGCCTCGCCTAGATAGGCCAGTTCGTCCTTGTCGTCCGTGCCGATGACGTCGAGCTTGAGCTTGGCGACCCCGGCGATCCGCGCCAGCAGCGGCTGGGTCACGTCGACCGCCTGGAGCCGTTCGAGCCGGATGTGCGCGGTGCGCCGGAACAGCAGCCCGGTGCGGATCCGCAGCTCGGTGTCGGTCACCGCGAAGTGCGTGAACCACCAGCTGAGAAAGCCGTAGAGTGCGGCGGCGGGCACGATCACCGCGAGCGCGATCGTCAGTGTCGTCGCGGTGAGCTCGGTCAGCTGCCGCTGTGCCTGGTTCGGGTCGTGCATCGCCCAGCCGGCCAGTGCCGCGACCGGTGCCCACGCCCGCCGGAACGGCGTGAAGGGGTGCAGCCGCCGCTCCACCACGGTGCCGGTGCTTCCGGCGGTGCCCGCGACGGACGTGGACCCGTCCGTCGCCCCGTGCCGGTCGGACACGCCTGTGCCGGTGTCGGCGTCCCTCCCGGTGCTCTGCGCGGGTACGCCCCGCGCGGCCACATCCCCGGCGTCTCCCGGTGGGTGTGCATCGCCGCCGGTGCCTTCGGGGGCGATGTCCTTCCCGGTGCCCTGTGCCGGTACGCCGCCGGTGCCTCCGGCGGCCATGTCCCTCCCGGTGCCCTGCGCGGGAACGCTCGCGCCGGCGTCCTCGGCGGCGCCGGCCCCGCGGCCGCGCGGCTCCCCGTCCGGCCCCGGCGTCGTCACAGGCCCGCCGATCGGGCCTCGCCCAGCTCGGTGAGCCGGTCGCGGAGGCGTTCGGCCTCCTCGGGGAGCAGGCCCGGGATGACCGCGTCCGTCGCGGCGGCAGCGGTGTGCAGCTGCACGCTCGCGAGCCCGAAGCGGCGCTCGACCGGTCCGGAGGTCACCTCGACCAGCTGCATGCGGCCGTAGGGCACGACCGTCTCCTCGCGCCACAGCACGCCCCGGCTGATCAGCAGGTCGTCGGCCCGTTCCGCGTACCGCCAGGACCGCCAGTTGCGGCCAACCATCCGCCAGCCCCAGCCCAGCAGCGCCAGCGGAAGGGCCGCGAAGCCCGCCCACGCCGGTCCCGCCAGTGCCCCGAGTAGCACGCCGACGGCCACGGCGGCCGGCACCAGCCACACCACCAGCAACAGCCGCCTCATACGCAACAGCCCCGGTGGCAGCCCGGTCCACGCCGGTTCCGAGCCACCCGCTTCCTTCGTCATCCCCGTGCTCCCCATCGCCCGCCGGACTCCCCACTCCCCGTGCCGTGGCGCAAGCCTACGTACGAGAGACTGTTCCCATGAGTCCCACGACGGAGACCACGGTCGGCATCGGCGGTGCTGCCGAGAGCACCGACATGGTGCTGAACATCGGTCCTCAGCACCCGTCCACGCACGGCGTGCTGCGCCTGCGGCTCGTCCTCGACGGCGAGCGGATCCAGCACGCCGAGCCGGTGATCGGCTATATGCACCGCGGTGCAGAGAAGCTGTTCGAGGCGCGCGACTACCGGCAGATCGTCATGCTGGCCAACCGCCACGACTGGCTCTCCGCGTTCTCCAACGAGCTCGGTGTGGTGCTCGCCGTCGAGCGGATGCTCGGCATGGAGGTGCCGGAGCGCGCGGTATGGATGCGCACGCTCCTCGCCGAGCTGAACCGCGTCCTGAACCACCTCATGTTCCTCGGGTCGTACCCCCTCGAACTGGGCGGTATCACCCCGGTCTTCTACGCCTTCCGGGAGCGCGAGGAACTCCAGACCGTCATGGAGGAGATCTCCGGCGGTCGTATGCACTACATGTTCAACCGCGTGGGCGGCCTCAAGGAGGACCTCCCCGCGGGCTGGCTGGGCCGTGCGCGACAGGCGGTGGCCGACGTCCGCTCGCGGATGGACGTCTACGACCGCCTGGTGCTCGGCAACGAGATCTTCCGCGGGCGTACCCGCGGCGTGGGCGTGCTCACCCCGGAGACGGTGCACGCGTACGGCGTGAGCGGCCCGCTCGCCCGCGCCTCCGGCGTCGACTTCGACCTGCGCCGCGACGAGCCGTACCTCGCCTACGGCGAGCTCGGTGACGTCCTGAACGTGGTCACCCGGCAGGAGGGCGACTGCCTGGCGCGTTTCGAGTGCCTGCTGGAGCAGACGCACAACGCACTGGAGCTCGCCGACGCCTGCCTGGACCGCATCGCGGAGCTGCCGCCCGGCCCGATCAACCAGCGCCTCCCGAAGGTCCTCAAGGCCCCCGAGGGACACACGTACGCCTGGACCGAGAACCCCCTCGGCATCAACGGCTACTACCTGGTCTCCAAGGGCGAGAAGACCCCGTACCGGCTCAAGCTGCGCTCGGCGTCGTACAACAACATCCAGGCGCTCACCGAGCTGCTGCCCGGCACGCTCGTCGCCGACATGGTGGCGATCCTGGGGTCGATGTTCTTCGTGGTCGGCGACATCGACAAGTAGGGCACCGGCAGGCGGGGCGTCCGCCGTCGCCGTCCGAGGCGCCGGGAAACACCGCCGCTAGATCGGCTCCTGCGTCAGAGGGTTCTCGATGCCGACCGGCTGCAGCAGCCATCCGAAGTCGCCGAGCCCGCCCCGCGCGGTCAGCTCGGCGGCCTCGCCGGCCCCTGTCAGGGCCCGTACGTAGGCGGCCGGATCCTCCGAGGCGAGGGACAGCGGGGGCCGCCCCCCGGTCACCCCCAGCGCCTGCAGGGCGGTGCGCTGGGCGAGCAGCCGCCCGCCGGGCAGCGCGCATGCGTCCAGTGCCACATGTGCGGTGATGTCGCAGGAACCGTCCGGCACGGGCGCCGTCTCGCGGCCTTCCCGGAACCCGGTCAGCGTCCCGAAGGGCGGCCGTGCGTCCGCCGTGTGCGCGTAGTCCACGGCGACGGCGAGGCCGCGTGCGAGGGTGCCCACGGCGGACGCCCAGGCGGTGTCCCTGGGGTGCCCGATCTCCGCGCGCAGCCCGGGCTCCGGCGGCAGCGGCCACCAGCGCTCCAGCCACCGCGCGTCGGGCCCGGCGGCCGGCTCGCCGAGGACCTCCGTACCGTCGTCGCGCACCAGCACCAGGCGCGGAACCCCCTCGGGATCCGTCTCGACGACGTCCACGGGGACGTTGTCGAGCCATTCGTTGGCGAAGACGAGTCCCGTCACGCCCGCCGGGGGGCGGTCGAGCCACTCGATCCGGCGGTCCAGGCCGTCGGGCCGGTCCGCGAGCTCCACCGCGTACCCCCGCGCGCGGGAGGCCACCTCCGGCGGGAGGGCCGCCAGGACGGCGGTCACCAGTTCGCCCCGACCCGCGCCCACGTCGACGAACGCCAGCTCGGCGGGGTGCCCCAGGGCCTCGTCGACCCGGCACAGCAGCCGGGCCACCGCCGAGGCGAACAGCGGTGATGCGTGCACGGACGTACGGAAATGCCCCGCGGGCCCCTCCGGCCTGCGGTAGAAGCCACCCGGGCCGTACAGGGCCTGCTCGGCCGCCGCGCGCCAGCCACGTGCGGGCAGCCGTTGAATCGTGTCGTCCGTCACTGCGCCAGGCTAAACGCACAGGGGAGAGGGCCATCCACCTTGGGGAGTACAAGGCGGCGCGCCGGATCGCACCTCCGGTTGACCCCTGCACCCTGCACGCTTCCCTACGCTGGGTTACGTGCAGCGCCTCTATGACTTCCTCCGCAGGCACCCGACGTGGGTCGACAGCTTCTGGGCCGTCGCCCTGTTCGGGATCGTCGGCGTGAGCATGGCCAGCATCAACGGCGCGCCGCAGCAGTACGGGCCGCTCGTCGCCGCCTTCCCGATAGCGACGGTGCTGTGCCTGACCATCGCGCTGCGCCGCCGTATGCCGGAGAAAATGCTCGTCCTGGCCGCCGTCATGGGCGTGGCCCAGATGGTCCTCGACATCGGCGTCATGCCGGCCGACTTCGCGATGCTGGTGATCGTCTACACGGCCGCGGCCGAGGGGGCACGCTGGGCGTCGCGGTTCGCGCTGGTCGGCGGCCTGTGTGCGGCGCCCCTGTCGGAGCTGCGCTGGCCCGCCGAGAACATCACCGGCTTCGGCAAGGTGCTCGTCACCGTCTTCCAGATCGTGCCGTTCGCGCTGGCCTGGGTGCTCGGCGACTCCATCCGGACCCGGCGCGCCTACTTCGCCCAGCTGGAGGAGCGAGCCGCCCGCCTGGAGAAGGAGCGCGAGGCACAGGCCAAGGTCGCCGTGGCGGCCGAGCGGGCCCGTATCGCCCGGGAGCTGCACGACGTCGTCGCGCACAACGTCTCCGTGATGGTGGTGCAGGCCGACGGCGCCGCCTACGTCCTCGACGCGGCCCCCGACCAGGCGAAGAAGGCCCTGGAGACCATCTCCGGCACCGGCCGCCAGGCGCTCGCCGAGATGCGCCGGCTGCTCGGGGTGCTGCGCACCGGGGAGCCCGAGGAGGGCGGCGAGTACGTGCCGCAGCCCGACGTCGAGCAGCTGGACGAGCTCATCGAGCAGGTCCGCACCGCCGGGCTGACCGTCGACTACAAGGTCGAGGGCACACCGCGCCCGCTGCCCAGCGGCGTCGAGCTGACGGCGTACCGCATCGTGCAGGAGGCGCTCACCAACACGCGCAAGCACGGCGGGCCGAACGCCGGTGCGAGCGTGCGGCTCGTCTACTTCGACGACGGGCTCGGCCTGCTGGTCGAGGACGACGGCAAGGGCGCCCCGCACGAGCTGTACGAGGAGGGCGGCGCCGACGGGAAGGGGCACGGTCTGATCGGCATGCGCGAGCGCATCGGCATGGTCGGCGGGACCCTGGACGCCGGGCCGCGGCCCGGCGGAGGCTTCCGTATCAGTGCGCTGCTGCCCCTGAAGCCAGCACACTGACCCGGACCACCCCCGATCCCCCGACCGCCTGCACCACCCCGCCCGACCGTCTCCGCCCCTCCCCCGAAGCCGCCGAGTTCCGCACTCGGCCCCGAACCCCGAACCCCGAACCCCGACCCCCGAACCCCGGAAGGGAACCCCCGCATGGCGCCGATCCGTGTGATGCTCGTCGACGACCAGGTGCTGCTGCGCACCGGCTTCCGGATGGTGCTCGCCGCGCAGCCGGACATGGAGGTCGTGGCGGAGGCGGGCGACGGCGTGGAGGCGCTCCAGGCACTGCGCGCGACCGCCGTCGACGTGGTGCTGATGGACGTACGCATGCCGAAGCTGGACGGCGTCGAGACCACCCGGCGCATCTGTTCGGACCCGAACCCGCCGAAGGTGCTGATCCTCACCACGTTCGACCTGGACGAGTACGCCTTCTCGGGGCTGAAGGCGGGCGCCTCCGGCTTCATGCTCAAGGACGTGCCGCCCGGTGAGCTGCTGACCGCCATCCGGTCCGTGCACAGTGGTGACGCGGTGGTCGCGCCGTCCACGACGCGGCGGCTGCTGGACCGCTTCGCGCCGATGCTGCCCACCACCGGCAGGGAGCCCCAGCACAAGGAGCTGGAGCGGCTGACGGAGCGGGAGCGCGAGGTGATGGTGCTCATCGCCCAGGGACTGTCGAACGGCGAGATCGCGGCGCGTCTGGTGCTGTCCGAGGCCACCGTGAAGACGCACGTGGGCCGCATCCTGACCAAGCTGGGCCTGCGCGACCGGGTGCAGGTCGTCGTCCTCGCGTACGAGACCGGGCTTGTCCGGGCCGGGGGACACGGATGACCCCGGCCCCATAGGGTCTGCGCATGCTTCTGTGGATCAACGGCCCCTTCGGCGGCGGCAAGACACAGACCGCGCACGAGATCCAGCGGCGGCTGCCGGGCAGCGTCGTCTGCGACCCGGAGCACGTCGGTTTCGGGCTGCACCGGATGATGCCGCCCGGACTGCGCGGGGACTTCCGGGACGTGCCGGCCTGGCGGCAGGGCGTGTTCGAGGTGCTGGACCGGGCTCTCGCCGAGCACGGCGGCCCGGTGATCGTGCCCATGACGGTCACCGACCCGGTGCACTTCGAGGAGACCCTCGGACGCCTGCGCGACCGCGGTCACGACGTACGCCACTTCGCGCTGCTCGCCCAGCGCGAGACCGTGCTGCGGCGTCTGCGCGAGCGCGGCTTCGGCCATGTCCTGCAGTACGTCGCGGGCAAGGACGCCCCCCTGCGCCGGGAGAGCTGGGCCGTGCAGCAGCTCGACCACTGCCTGGAGCGACTGCGCGCACCGGAGTTCGCCGAGCACCTGTGGACGGACGACACCACCGTGGCGCGCACGGCCGACCGCATCGGCGTCCTGGCGGGCCTGACCCTGGAGCCGAACCGGGACGGTGCGCTGCGGGGGCGGCTGCGCCGGGCGCGGACGGGCGTCAGGCACATCCGGTTCGACTGATCCCGGCTCCGGGCGAGCCCGCGGCACCGACCCCGGCTCCGGGCGGCCCGGGGCCCTGGTCCGGCTCCGGGCGGCTCGGGGGGGGGCTCCCATGCCTGCGATACCCGCGATGCCTGCGAGCCCGCCCGTGATGCCGGAGGTGTCCCGGGGCGCCTCCGGGTGTCCGCCGGTGCCCCGCGGTGCACCGGCTCAGCGCAGCACGCCCTCGATGAAGTCGCTGCCGAGCCGTGCCACGGCGCCCAGGTCGAGCTGGTGCTGCACATACCGGCCGCGGCGCCGCGTGGTGATCAGGTCGGCCTTCTTCAGGACGCCCAGGTGCCGGGATATCTCCGGCGCCGTCATCCCGTGCGCGTCGGCGAGTTCCCCCGTCGTGTACGCCCCGCGCGCGAGGTGACGGCACAGCCGCATCCGCACCGGGTGCGCGAGGGCGGTCATCCGGCGGGTCAGCTGCTCGACCGACGGCGGAGGCGAGCCGAGACCGGGCGAGCTGACGGGGTAGTGCAGCACCGGCTGCCAGTTGCTGCGGTAGAGCACCATCAGATGCGGCCAGCCGAGGCTGGTGGGCACGAGGGCGAGGCCCGCATCGCCCGCCGCGGTGCGTTCGACGGCGAGTTTGTCGACCGTGATCAGCCCGGCCTCCTCGTCCAGCGAGATCGCGGCGGAGACCGACTCCAGGGCTTCGGCGAGACCCTTGCGGCGCAGCAGCTCCGTCTTGTGGCGGGCGTCGGCGGCGAGCTGGTGCCGCAGTCGCGCCCAGGTGTCGCCGAAGAACGCGTCCTCGCAGTCCTCCAGGAGCTGCCGGAACCAGCCGCGGACGGTCGGGGGATCCTCCAGCAGACGCAGCGTGAACCGCAGCTGACGCGGGCCGCGCGCGGCCGCGAGCTCCCGCACGCGCTCCCTCGTCCCCGGGTCGGCGAGCGGGGACGCACCGCGTGTCCCGTTGCTCAGTTCGCAGGTGAACTCCAGGGCTGCGTCCACGAACTGTTCGTCGGTCAGCTTGTCGAGCAGGTCCAGGTCCTCGGCGAGCGTCCCGCCGGGCAGCGTAGGGCCGCCCGCCACCCCGGCGAACGGCATGAAGACGTCCGAGAACGTCGTGCGCCACAGGAAGTCCGCCTCGCACAGCCGGTCCGCGAGGCACGGGTCCAGGCGGGCGGACACGCCCGTCGCCCAGCCCTGGAGACCCGGGTGGTGAGCCGGCTCGGCCAGCGCGTGCAGCGCCATGCCCAGCTCCGCGAGGGGAGAGGGGGCGGCGGTGATCCGCTCCTTCGGCAGTCCGCTGATGTCGATGCTCACGCTCATGGGCCCATGGTGCCCGGCACCACCGACGAAGCGGCCGCCGTTTGACGTCTCCCGTCAATCGACGTGACCCGCACCCCGGAGCGGACGGAGCCTCGGAGCAGGCGAACGAACGACCACGACCACATGCACCGCAGGTGCGGGCCCGTCATGCCGACCGTCCGATGCCGCCGTCCCGCGAAGGGACGACGCGACTCCGCGGCCCGTGCGGGCGATCCCGCCACGGCCGGGGCGGGCGGACCCGTGGCCGGAACGGTCCGCGCCCCACGGCCCGGACGAGCGCCCCCCAGGGCCCGGACCAACGACCTGCCGAGGCCCGGACGAACGACTCCCCGAGGCCTGGAACCGGCCCCTTGCGGCCGGCCCCTGCGGCCCGGACGAACGAGAGGTGTACCTCATGAGCACGATCCAGCAGCACGCACTGGACGCCTACCGCGCCGCCCTGCATGGCGACCCGCCTCCGCCGGCCCCCGGGGCGAACGACTGGCACGTGGTCCGGGAGCTGCGGGACTACGGCCGGTTCCGGGCCGTCGTCGAGGAGCGCCCCGCGCGCGGGAGATGGCGGACCACTCTGGCCCGCCTGTTCCCGCAGCGTCACCGCGGGGCCGCATGAGCGGCGGCCACGCGGCGCGGTGAGCCTCAGCCCGACAGCCGCCGCACGAACTCCCCGACGGCCGCCGCCACGTCGTCCGCCGTCCACTCCAGGCCCGGCGCGCCCACCGTCACCTCGGTGAACGCGACCCCCGGCACGGGGCCCGCGTTCCAGTGGCGGAACAGCGAGGTCTTCGTCTCCTCGGCCTGCCGCACCGCCGCGTCGTCGAGCACCGAGGCGTCGTACGGCAGCCACACCTGGAACTGATGCGTGTGCGGCACCTCCGGGTGCACCCGGGCCCAGGCGGCCGCGGACTCCTCGAAGCCGGCGCGCAGGGCCTGTGCGACCACGCGCGCATGGGCGACGTACTCCGGCAGCCGGGGCAGCTCCCGGTCCAGACCGATCAGCGCGGACAGCGCCGTCGGGTACTGCTGGAAGAGCTGCCCGCCGTAACGGTGCCGCCAGGCGCGGGCCTCCTGGACGAGCGTGGCCGGCCCCGCCAGGGCGGCGCCGCCGAGACCGCCGAGGGACTTGTAGAACGACACGTAGACGCTGTCCGCGAGCGACGCGATCTCGTCCAGCGGGCGCCCGAAGTGCACCGTGGTCTCCCACAGCCGGGCCCCGTCGATGTGCACGACGGCGTCCCGCGCGCGGGCGGCCTCCACGACCTCGTCGAGCTCCTCCCAGGACGGGAGGACGAAGCCGGCGTCCCGGAGGGGCAGTTCCAGCATCAGCGTCCCGAAGGGTTCGTCGAAGTCCCGTATCTCGTCGGCGGTGGGCAGCCGCCGCTCCTGCGTCGGGTGGACGGTGCGCAGTCCGCCGAGCGCGGTGAGGGCGTCCCGCTCGTGCATCTCCGGGTGGGCCAGCGGGTGCAGGGCCACCGTGGCGTTGCCGGTGCGGCCGGCCCAGCACCGCAGGGCGATCTGCTGCGCCATCGTGCCGGTGGGGAAGAACGCGGCGGCCTCCGTGCCCAGCAGGCCCGCAACCCTCTCCTCCAGCGCCTCGACGACCCCGTCCCCGTAGTGGTCGACCGGCTCGCCCAGGTCGTACGCGCCGTCCGCCGCCTCCGTGAGCGCGGCCAGCGCCTGTCGCAGCGTGCCCTCGAACGACGGCCGCCACAGGGTCCGCTCGGCGGCCTGCCGCGCCGCCCTGCGGCGTCTGCGCATCTGCTCATTCGTATCGCTCATCCCCCGATCATGGCTCCCGCGCACCCGGACCCGGAACGGCACGTCGCCCACCGGACGGCTTCCCGTGCCGTGCCCCCGCCCCGCGCGCACCGGGCCTGCCCCGCGCACCGGACCTGCCCCGTGCGCAGGGCCCGTTCCACGCGGGCCCGCTCCCGACCCGCCACACGTGCCCGGCCCGCTCCCGGACGGCCGGGACCGCATTCGGCATGCGGTGTCGGATCGTCCCGGGACATGGGAATCATGCTGAGGAAGGCCTCTCGATACCCACAGCCTGTGGACGGGGGGAAGAGGCCCCGACACGGATAGCGTTAGCATGACGAGAAATCGTCCGGTACCCCGAGCGGACTGGAACGGAAGGCCGTCGACGAGTGAACAGACCTCAACTGCCAGACCCGAAGGACCGCCCCGCGCGACTGTCCGTGGGCGTCGTGGGGGCGGGCCGTGTCGGCCCCGCACTCGCCGCCTCCCTCCAGCTCGCCGGGCACCACCCGGTCGCCGTGTCCGCGGTTTCCGACACCTCCGTGCGGCGCGCCGCGCAGATGCTCCCGGACGTCCCCGTCGTGACGCCCGCGCAGGTCCTCGAGCGCGCCGAGCTCGTGCTGCTCACCGTCCCCGACGACGCCCTGCCGGGCCTGGTCGAAGGGCTCGCCGGGACCGGAGCCGTACGCCCCGGCCAGCTGCTCGTGCACACCTCCGGGCGTTACGGCACGCGCGTGCTCGACCCCGCGCTGCGCGCCGGCGCGCTGCCTCTCGCGCTGCACCCGGCGATGACCTTCACCGGCACCCCCGTCGACGTGCAGCGGCTCGCCGGGTGCTCGTTCGGGGTGACCGCGCCCGAGGAGCTGCGGCTGGCCGCGGAGGCGCTCGTCATCGAGATGGGCGGCGAGCCCGAGTGGATCGAGGAGGAGGCCCGGCCGCTCTACCACGCTGCCCTCGCCCTCGGTGCGAACCACCTGGTCACGCTCGTCGCCGAGTCCATGGACCTGCTGCGGGCGGCCGGGGTCGGCGCCCCCGACCGGATGCTCGGCCCGCTGCTCGGCGCCGCCCTCGACAACGCCCTCAGGTCCGGGGACGCGGCCCTGACGGGGCCCGTCGCGCGGGGTGACGCGGGCACCGTCGCCGCCCATGTCGCCGAGCTGCGCAGGCATGCCCCGGCTGCCGTTCCGGGGTATCTGGCGATGGCGCGGGCCACCGCCGACCGGGCCCTCGCCCACGGCCTGCTCAAACCCGAGCTCGCCGAGGACCTGCTGGGCGTGCTGGCCGACGGCTCCGAGGGAGGGGCCCGATGACGGTCCCGGTGAACGGCTCCGAGGGAGGGGTCCTGATGAACGCTGCGGCCGAGGGGAAGGCCCGATGACCACCGTGCTGCACACCGCCGATGAGCTGCGCACCAGCGCGCGGCGCGGCCGTCGTGCCGTCGTCATGACGATGGGGGCGCTGCACGAGGGCCACGCCACGCTGATCCGCACTGCGCGCGGGCTTGCCGGACCCGATGGCGAGGTCGTCGTCACCGTGTTCGTGAACCCGCTCCAGTTCGGCGCGGGCGAGGACCTCGACCGCTACCCGCGGACCCTGGACGCGGACGTCAAGATCGCCGAGCAGGCCGGTGCGGACATCGTGTTCGCGCCCTCCGCGGACGAGGTCTACCCGGGCGGCGAGCCCCAGGTGCGCATCACCGCGGGCCCCATGGGGGAGCGCCTGGAGGGCGCGTCGCGCCCCGGTCACTTCGACGGCATGCTCACCGTGGTCGCGAAACTGCTGCACCTCACCCGCCCGGACGTCGCGCTGTACGGGCAGAAGGACGCCCAGCAGCTCGCGCTGATCCGGCGCATGGTGAAGGACCTCAACTTCGGCGTGGAGATCCTCGGCGTCCCGACGGTGCGTGAGCCCGACGGCCTGGCCCTGTCCAGCCGCAACCGCTACCTGTCGCCCGCCGAGCGCGGCACCGCACTCGCGCTCTCCCAGGCCCTGTTCGCCGGACGCGACCGGCATGCCGCCCAGGAGGCCCTCCGCGCGCGTGCCGCCCTCGCCCCCACCACGCACGCGCGCGCCGAGGCCCTCAACGCGCTGGGCGAGTCCCGGGCGGCCGCCGACGCGCACGCCGTCGCCCAGGCCTCGCCCGGCTCCCCCGCGGCGGTGCGCGCCGCGGCCCGCCTGGTGCTGGACGACGCCGCCCGGCTCGACCCGCCGCTCGTCCTGGACTACCTCGCCCTCGTCGACCCGTCGGACTTCACCGACGTCGAGGACGGCTTCACCGGCGAGGCGGTGCTCGCCGTGGCCGCGAAGGTCGGCACGACCCGGCTGATCGACAACCTCCCCCTGACGTTCGGAGCCGCGACATGAGCGCCACAGCACGCCCGACCGGCACGGCCACCGGGATACGGCTGCACGCCCCCGCGCCCGGCTGGTCGCTCGCCGCCGACGTCGTGGTCGTCGGGTCCGGCGTCGCCGGACTCACCGCGGCGCTGCGCTGCCAGGCCGCGGGACTCGACACGGTCGTCGTCACCAAGGCCCGGCTCGACGACGGCTCCACGCGCTGGGCCCAGGGCGGCATAGCGGCGGCACTCGGCGACGGCGACACCCCGGAGCAGCACCTCGACGACACGCTCGTCGCGGGCGCCGGCCTGTGCGACGAGGACGCCGTGCGCACCCTCGTCACGGAGGGCCCGGACGCCGTGCGCCGGCTCATCGGGACCGGTGCGCGCTTCGACCTGTCCGCGGAGACCGGCGACCTCGCGCTCACCCGCGAGGGCGGTCACCACCGCCGCCGTATCGCGCACGCGGGCGGCGACGCGACGGGTGCCGAGATCTCCCGCGCCCTGGTCGAAGCGGTCCGCGCGCGGGGCGTGCGCACCGTGGAGAACGCGCTCGTGCTGGATCTCCTGACGGACGCCGATGGGCGGGCCGCCGGCGTCACGCTGCACGTCATGGGCGAGGGCCAGCACGACGGCGTGGGCGCCGTGCACGCGCCCGCGGTCGTGCTGGCGACCGGCGGCATGGGCCAGGTCTTCTCGGCGACCACCAACCCGTCCGTGTCCACCGGCGACGGAGTGGCCCTCGCCTTGCGCGCCGGCGCCGAGGTCTCCGACCTGGAATTCGTGCAGTTCCATCCGACCGTGCTGTTCCTCGGACCCGACGCGGAGGGCCAGCAGCCGCTGGTGTCCGAGGCGGTACGCGGCGAGGGCGCCCATCTCGTCGACGCGGACGGGGTGCGCTTCATGGTCGGGCAGCACGAGCTCGCCGAGCTCGCGCCCCGCGACGTCGTCGCCAAGGGCATCACGCGCCGTATGCAGGAGCAGGGCGCCGAGCACATGTACCTGGACGCCCGGCACTTCGGCGCCGCGATGTGGGAGCAGCGCTTCCCGACGATCCTCGCGGCCTGCCGCGCCCACGGCATCGACCCGGTCACCGAACCGATCCCGGTGGCCCCCGCGGCGCACTACGCCTCCGGCGGCGTCCGCACCGACCTGCATGGCCGTACCACCGTGCCCGGCCTGTACGCGTGCGGCGAGGTGGCCTGCACCGGTGTCCACGGCGCCAACCGGCTCGCCTCCAACTCCCTCCTGGAGGGGCTGGTCTACGCCGAGCGCATCGCCGAGGACATCGTGGCGGGCCACCGCGAGAACGGCCTCCGCGCGCGGGTACCGGCCCCGGTGCCCTGTCCTGAGCAGCCCGAGCACCCGCTGCTCGCCCCCGAGACCCGGTTCGCGCTCCAGCGGATCATGACCGAGGGCGCCGGGGTGCTGCGCTCCGCCGAGTCCCTGGCGCGTGCGGCGGAGCGGCTCCAGCGGCTGCACGCCGACGCCATGGACGCACTCGCGGAGAACGGCAAGACGGCCGAACCCGGCGTCGACACCTGGGAGGCGACCAACCTCCTGTGTGTCGCGCGGGTGCTCGTGGCCGCCGCGCAGCGCCGCGAGGAGACCCGCGGCTGCCACTGGCGCGAGGACCACGCCGACCGCGACGACGACACCTGGCGGCGCCATATCGTCGTACGTCTGGCCGCGGACCGGACCCTCGCCGTGCACACCACCACGACGGCCGGGTTCCCGCCGACCCGGCCCGATGAGGACCCGACCCGTCCCCACGCGAAGCCCAGCCCCCGTCCCCAGGAGCAGTGACCCCGTGAGCACCCCCGACCTTCCCTTCGTTCCGGCCGCGGGCAGCGGTGGCTGCGGCGACGGCTGCGGCTGCGCCGCCGACGGCGAGCACGACGTCGAAGCCCTGGAGTGCGGCCTCGACCCCGACCTCGCGCAGCTGCTCGCCGACGCCGGGCTCGACCCGGTGCTGGTCGAGGACGTCGCGCACATGGCGATCGAGGAGGACCTGGACGGCGGCGTCGACGTCACCACCGTCGCCACCATCCCCGAGGACGCCGTCGCCGTCGCCGACTTCACCGCCCGCGAGGCGGGCACCGTGGCGGGCCTGCGCATCGCCGAGGCGGTGATCTCGGTCGTCGCCACCGACGAGTTCGAGGTGGAGCGGCACGTGGAGGACGGCGACCGCGTGGTCGCCGGACAGAAGCTGCTGTCCGTCACCACCCGCACCCGCGATCTGCTGACGGCCGAGCGCAGCGCCCTCAACATCCTGTGCCGGCTCTCCGGTATCGCCACGGCCACCCGCGCGTGGGCGGACGTCCTGGAGGGCACCGGGGCGCGGGTCCGCGACACCCGTAAGACCACGCCCGGGCTGCGCGCCCTGGAGAAGTACGCGGTCCGCTGCGGCGGTGGCGTCAACCACCGCATGTCCCTCTCGGACGCGGCGCTGGTCAAGGACAACCACGTGGTCGCCGCCGGTGGCGTGGCGCAGGCCTTCAAGGCGGTCCGCGAGCAGTTCCCGGACGTGGCGATCGAGGTCGAGGTCGACACGCTGCACCAGCTGCGCGAGGTCGTCGACGCGGGCGCCGACCTGATTCTGCTGGACAACTTCACGCCGGGCGAGACCGAGGAGGCCGTCGCCATCGTGCACGGCCGGGCCTTCCTGGAGTCCTCCGGCCGGCTGACGCTGGACAACGCGCGCGCCTACGCCGAGACCGGCGTCGACTACCTCGCGGTGGGCGCCCTCACGCACTCCTCGCCGATTCTCGACATCGGCCTGGACCTGCGGGAGTCCGGCTCCGAGGACGGGGCGGAGCAGGGCTGATGCTGCTGACCATCGACGTCGGGAACACCCACACCACCCTCGGCCTCTTCGACGGCGAGGAGATCGTCGAGCACTGGCGCATCTCCACGGACGCCCGCCGCACCGCCGACGAGCTGGCCGTGCTCCTCAACGGCCTCATGGGCATGCATCCGCTCCTCGGCGACGACCTGGGCGACGGCATCGACGGGATCGCCATCTGCTCGACCGTGCCGTCCGTGCTGCACGAGCTGCGCGAGGTCACCCGGCGCTACTACGGGGACGTGCCCGCCGTACTGGTCGAGCCCGGCATCAAGACGGGCGTGCCCATCCTGATGGACAACCCCAAGGAGGTCGGCGCCGACCGCATCATCAACACGGTGGCGGCGGTCGAGCTCTACGGCGGCCCGGCGATCGTCGTGGACTTCGGGACGGCGACGACGTTCGACGCGGTCTCCGCGCGCGGGGAGTACGCCGGTGGCGTCATCGCGCCGGGCATCGAGATCTCCGTGGAGGCCCTCGGTGTGCGCGGTGCGCAGCTCCGCAAGATCGAGCTGGCCCGGCCGCGCAGCGTGATCGGCAAGAACACCGTGGAGGCCATGCAGGCGGGCATCGTGTACGGCTTCGCGGGCCAGGTCGACGGTGTCGTGAACCGCATGGCACGCGAACTCGCCGACGACCCCGAGGACGTCACCGTCATCGCGACGGGCGGTCTGGCCCCCATGGTTCTCGGCGAGGCCCATGTGATCGACGAGCACGAGCCCTGGCTTACCCTGATCGGACTGCGTCTCGTCTACGAGCGCAACGTCTCGCGCATCTGATCGCGCCGACGGTCCACCGGGGCCGTGTCCCCTGGTCGGCGGTGTCCCGTCGGCGGACGTTTTCACGTCGCTGACCAGGGACGTTGCCCGGCCGGGGGCGCGCCACACCATGTCGGATAGGCGAAGTTTGTCTGATTAGCGCGTATCGTCACTGCATGCCCACGCCATACGGATCCCACGGTGGAATGGCGTTCGGCGCGCAGGAGCTGCGTGTGCTCCGACGCGCCCTCGCCCTCGCCCTGCACCCCAGCCCCGCATCCGCCGAGGACGTCCAGGACTGCCTTCGCCTCGCCGACTCCGTCGACGAGGCGGTCCGTGAGGGCGCCAGGCTCCGGGCCTTCGTGCTGGCCGACCTCGGCCGCTACCGTCTCGCCCTTCCCGGGGCCGCGCCCGGCTATCTCGGCCTCCTGGAGGAGGTTCTGAGCGCCGGGTACGAGCCCACCTCCGACGATCTCGCCGCGCTGGGCGCCCTGCGCGGCAACCCGGTGGCGGCGGCCCTGCTGGACCGCTGCCGCGACGTCGCCGAGCAGGCCGTACGGGCCCGGTCGGCGAGCCGTGCGGCCGCCGTGCCGGGGGAGCGGCGTGCGGCCGTCCCCGGGGCGCGTACGCGGCTTCTCGCCCTGCCCGGCGGGCGCGCCGCCGCGGACGAGGGCGAGGAGAAGCCCAAACCGAAGCCCAAGCCCGAGCCTGCCGCCCCCGCCGTTCCGCCCACGCCGGGCCGCCCCACCCCCAGCCGTCGGCCCGTGCCGACCCCCGGCGAGGTCTTCCCGCCCAAGCGCCGCCCCGCGCCACCCGCGAACCCGCCGGAGAAGCTGGCGGTGGGGTAGCTACTCTGGACGGCATGGACTATGTCTCCGCGCTCGTGCCCCCCGTAGTGATGGCCGTGTTCTTCATCGGCCTGATCGTGACGATCGTGAAGAGCCAGGGCGGCGCCAACAAGGCCAAGGAGGACGCGGCCGTGGACGCCGTCCTCGCGCGCGCGGAGGGTGCCCACAAGGTCTCCGGCTCCGCCGACGGCGCCGCCTGAGCGGACTTCCGGCTCCGCCTGAACGGTCCGCCGGCTCCGCGGGCGCGCCTTCCCGGCGGTCTTTCCGCGGCGCGCGCCGGTCGGCAGACCGGCCGCCGCTGCCGCTCCGCGTTCGGGTGACGGCCGACCGTCCAGTCCCCCCGCGTTTCCGGCGCCATGTGCGGCGGCCCGTCCCGTCTCCGGGGCCGGCGCGTTCCCGGCGTTCCGGCGCAGCTGCCTGTCTGCGCGCTTCCCCGCCTCCCGGCCTCCGGCATGCCCATGCCCGAATGCCCGGATGCCCGCACATTACGGCCCCGGGCCGTCGCCCGGGTGTGCTCCCGTCTCCGTCGCCGTGAGCCGCACCGAGGCCTGCGCAGGCTGCGCGTGGGCCGGTGGAGGCCGATGGCGGGCGGCAGGGTGGCTATTCAGGTCGTACGCCCTTTTTGTTGGAGAAAGCCACGTCCCGCCGTGTGGGCGGAGGAATCTCCCACTATTGTTCAGGTGTGCCTCGCCCCTTGGGAGAACTCGAAGACGCGGTCATGACGCGGGTCTGGAAGTGGAACCGCCCCGTGACCGTTCGAGAAGTCCTGGAAGATCTACAGCAGGAACGGTCCATCGCCTACACCACGGTGATGACCGTTTTGGACAATCTCCATCAGAAGGGCTGGGTGCGGAGGGAAGCGGAAGGCCGCGCCTATCGATATGAGGCCGTCTCCACTCGCGCCGCCTACGCAGCCGCACTGATGAACGAGGCGTGGTCCCAGAGCGACAACCCCGCGGCCGCACTCGTCGCCTTCTTCGGGATGATGTCCGCGGAACAGCGTGAGGCACTGCGCGCAGCCATGCGCATCGTGCAAGTGCCGGAGAACCCGCCTCCGGAGAACCCGGCTCCCGAGAACCCGCCCGCGCAGAACCCGCCTCCGCAGAACCGGCCGCCCGAGAACCCGGCCCCCGAGAACCCCGGCTCCCCGGGCGGCGAGGCAGAGCGATAGCGTCCGCTCATGCCAGCAGAGCTTCACGAAGTCCCCGCAAATGGCGTCACCGTCCGGCGGGCCAGGACGAGCGATGTCCCGGAGGTCCGCCGCCTCCTCGACTCGTACGCGCAGCGAGGCATCCTGCTCGACAAAGCGACGGTGACTCTTTACGAGGACATCCAGGAGTTCTGGGTCGCGGAACGCGACGACAACGCCGAGGTGGTCGGCTGCGGCGCTCTGCACGTGATGTGGGAAGACCTCGCGGAAGTCCGCACTCTCGCGGTGAACCCCCTGGTGAAGGGCGCCGGAGTGGGTCATCAAGTGCTGGAGAAGCTGCTGCAGACCGCCCGCTGGCTGGGCGTTCGCCGCGTATTCTGCCTGACCTTCGAAGTCGAGTTCTTCGCGAAGCACGGCTTCGTGGAGATCGGTGAGACGCCCGACGATACGGTTGACACCGATGTCTACAGCGAGCTGCTCCGTTCCTATGACGAGGGCGTAGCGGAGTTCCTCGGTCTCGAACGAGTGAAACCGAACACCTTGGGCAACAGCCGGATGCTTCTGCATCTGTGATCGTCGCGGCTTTTCCGGCATGTTCCATGGTGTTCCGCTGCGTTCCCCTGCGTTCCGGGCGGTCCCGCCAAGGTCTTGCCCAGGTGCCCTATGTCCGAAACGCGCATGTTTCCGGTCTTCTCGGCGAGGTAGGGCTCTCCCAGGGGTTTGTGTTTTTCCAGCAAAAGCGGTTTGCTTTCCGACGTACTGCAGTACTGCATATAACAGGGGCCCGTGAAACCGCGGCCGACGCCGCCGGCTCCCGACCCTGAAGTTATCGAGAAAGGAAATCCGGTGGCACAGAAGGTTCAGGTCCTTCTTGTCGATGACCTCGACGGCGGCGAGGCGGACGAGACGGTGACGTTCGCGCTGGACGGCAAGTCGTACGAGATCGACCTCACCACCTCCAACGCGGACAAGCTCCGTGGCCTGCTGGAGCCCTACCTCAAGGGCGGCCGCCGCACCGGTGGCCGTGGCTCGAGCGGCCGCGGCAAGGCGCGCGCCGTGGCGGCGGGCAGTGGTCAGGACACGGCGCAGATCCGTGCCTGGGCGAAGGAGAACGGCTACGAGGTCAACGATCGCGGCCGCGTCCCCGCGCACATCCGTCAGGCGTACGAGGACGCACAGCGCTGATCCCGGACATGGCACAGCCGGGCGCGGTGGCACTCCGTTGCCGCCGTGTCCACCAGTCGTACGAGATCGGGGCCCACGGCCGAGCCGTTGTTCGGCACTGTCCCTCCACCCCCCAGTGCAGCCACTGACGGCAGCGCGGGCAGTGTCGGCTCGACCTCGCAACCGGGCTCCGGGGGCCGCAACCACACAGCGGCCCCCCGCCCGCCGGCCCGTCCCGGGGGCAGTGGCGCCTCGATGCGCCCGCCCGCGCCGACGGCCCTGAGATCCGGGGCCAGCGCCCCCCACTCCAGCCAGGCCAGCAGGCCCGGCAGCTCGTCCGCGCCGCCCGCGGCCACCAGCAGGCGCATCCGATCCCCGCAGAGCGCGACCGGACAGCGCGTCCGCAGCCGGCGCAGCACCGCGGAACCCGCCTGTGCGGGCATCTCCAGAACGTCGAAGCGCAGCCCTGTGAGCAGCTGCGCCGGCGGCCCGTCCACGGCCGCCCAGCCCAGGACGTTCTCGTACCACCGCCGCACCTCCCGGCCCTCGGCCGCCGCATGGCGACGGAGCGTGTCCGTCCGCTCCGGAAGCCGTACGACGGCCTCCGCGGCCGGAACGGCGTGACCGGAATTCCGGACGACGTGCTCGGTGAAGGAATCGGTGGGCTCTGCCATATCCGAAGGAACCCCGCAGAACGCCGACGAGTTACGCAGAGTGTGCACCTGATTGCACAGCGTGCGAAAATGGGGGCGTGCCGGGGCGCTCGCCGGCGCAAGGATGTTCGCCCGTAGCGGAGGGAACCGGGGTGCGCCGCATGGAGTGTCCGTCCGTGCGGGTAAGACATCCCTAGTGGGGAGGGGCGACACGCAGGAAAGGCGGTCTCACGTTCGCCATCGGCGTACTGATGGCACGGGTATCTGCCTGGCCTGCGGGAACATCGTCTCGCACCATCGGTGTTGGAGCAGTTGTCGGCGTTCGGGTCAGGAGGCCAGCGACGGGTGTCGGCAGTTGGAATGAGCGGTCCCCGCTTGCGGGACTAAGCTGCGGAAGGACAGGGAGGGGATCGACCCCTAACTGACTGACCGCTCTGAGGAGCGATTAACGATGTTCGAGAGGTTCACCGACCGCGCGCGGCGGGTTGTCGTCCTGGCTCAGGAAGAAGCCCGGATGCTCAACCACAACTACATCGGCACCGAGCACATCCTCCTGGGCCTGATCCACGAGGGTGAGGGTGTCGCCGCTAAGGCCCTGGAGAGCCTCGGGATTTCGCTCGAGGCGGTCCGCCAGCAGGTGGAGGAGATCATCGGCCAGGGCCAGCAGGCCCCGTCCGGGCACATCCCCTTCACTCCTCGCGCCAAGAAGGTCCTGGAGCTGTCGCTCCGCGAGGCTCTTCAGCTGGGCCACAACTACATCGGTACGGAGCACATCCTGCTCGGCCTGATCCGTGAGGGCGAGGGTGTCGCCGCCCAGGTCCTGGTCAAGCTGGGTGCCGATCTGAACCGGGTGCGGCAGCAGGTCATCCAGCTGCTCTCCGGTTACCAGGGCAAGGAGACCGCCGCCGCCGGCGGCCCCGCCGAGGGCACGCCCTCGACGTCCCTCGTCCTCGACCAGTTCGGCCGGAATCTCACGCAGGCCGCTCGCGAGTCCAAGCTCGACCCGGTCATCGGGCGCGAGAAGGAGATCGAGCGGGTCATGCAGGTGCTGTCCCGCCGTACGAAGAACAACCCGGTCCTCATCGGCGAGCCCGGCGTCGGCAAGACGGCGGTCGTCGAGGGCCTCGCCCAGGCCATCGTCAAGGGCGAGGTGCCCGAGACCCTGAAGGACAAGCACCTCTACACCCTCGACCTGGGCGCACTGGTCGCGGGCTCCCGCTACCGCGGTGACTTCGAGGAGCGCCTGAAGAAGGTCCTCAAGGAGATCCGCACCCGCGGCGACATCATCCTGTTCATCGACGAGCTGCACACGCTGGTCGGTGCGGGTGCCGCCGAGGGCGCCATCGACGCCGCTTCGATCCTGAAGCCGATGCTGGCGCGCGGCGAGCTGCAGACCATCGGTGCGACGACGCTGGACGAGTACCGCAAGCACCTGGAGAAGGACGCGGCCCTGGAGCGCCGCTTCCAGCCCATCCAGGTCGCCGAGCCGTCGCTGCCGCACACCATCGAGATCCTCAAGGGTCTGCGCGACCGCTACGAGGCGCACCACCGCGTCTCCATCACGGACGAGGCCCTGGTCCAGGCCGCCACCCTGGCCGACCGCTACATCTCGGACCGCTTCCTGCCGGACAAGGCGATCGACCTGATCGACGAGGCCGGTTCCCGGATGCGCATCCGCCGTATGACGGCCCCGCCGGACCTCCGCGAGTTCGACGAGAAGATCGCGGCCGTGCGCCGCGACAAGGAGTCCGCGATCGACTCGCAGGACTTCGAGAAGGCCGCGTCGCTGCGCGACAAGGAGAAGCAGCTCCTCGCCGCGAAGGCCAAGCGGGAGAAGGAGTGGAAGGCCGGCGACATGGACGTCGTCGCCGAGGTCGACGGCGAGCTGATCGCCGAGGTCCTGGCCACCGCCACCGGTATCCCGGTCTTCAAGCTGACCGAGGAGGAGTCGAGCCGCCTGCTGCGCATGGAGGACGAGCTCCACAAGCGGGTCATCGGCCAGAAGGACGCCATCAAGGCCCTGTCGCAGGCGATCCGCCGTACGCGTGCGGGCCTGAAGGACCCGAAGCGTCCGGGTGGCTCGTTCATCTTCGCCGGCCCGTCCGGTGTCGGTAAGACCGAGCTGTCCAAGACGCTCGCCGAGTTCCTGTTCGGCGACGAGGACGCGCTGATCTCCCTCGACATGTCGGAGTTCAGCGAGAAGCACACGGTGTCGCGTCTCTTCGGTTCCCCGCCCGGATACGTGGGCTACGAAGAGGGCGGCCAGCTGACCGAGAAGGTCCGCCGCAAGCCGTTCTCCGTCGTCCTCTTCGACGAGGTCGAGAAGGCCCACCCGGACATCTTCAACTCGCTGCTGCAGATCCTGGAGGACGGTCGGCTGACCGACTCCCAGGGCCGGGTCGTGGACTTCAAGAACACGGTCATCATCATGACGACCAACCTCGGCACCCGGGACATCTCCAAGGGCTTCAACCTGGGCTTCGCCGCCACGGGCGACACGAAGACCGGCTACGAGCGCATGAAGGCCAAGGTCAACGACGAGCTGAAGCAGCACTTCCGCCCGGAGTTCCTGAACCGTGTCGACGACACGGTGGTCTTCCACCAGCTCACCGAGGAAGACATCATCCAGATCGTCGACCTCATGATCGCCAAGGTCGACGAGCGCCTGAAGGACCGCGACATGGGCATCGAGCTCAGCCCGACGGCCAAGTCGCTCCTCGCGAAGAAGGGCTACGACCCCGTGCTGGGCGCCCGGCCGCTGCGCCGGACCATCCAGCGCGAGATCGAGGACGTGCTCTCCGAGAAGATCCTCTTCGGCGAGCTGCGTCCCGGTCACATCGTGGTCGTCGACACGGAGGGCGAGGGAGAGAGCAAGACCTTCACCTTCCGCGGCGAGGAGAAGTCGGCCCTCCCGGACGTCCCGCCGATCGAGCAGGCGACGGGCGGCACGGGGCCGAACCTGAGCAAGGAGGCGTAGCCTCCGGCGCGCGCAAGCAGTGAAAGGGGCTGCCCGGGACTTCCGAGTCCCGGGCAGCCCCTTTCCGCGTCCCTTCCCGCCCTCAGAGAAGCCCGGTCATCGGTGTGGGAACGGTGACGCGCGCCCCCGGGAAGAGGCCGTCGTAGCGGTTCGCGTCGAGGGCGCGCTCTCCGCTGACGTACAGATGGACCTCACGCAGGGAGGGCAGGAAGCGCCGCAGCGGAGCGAGATCCTCTCCGCCGTGAATTCCCTCCACATACAGGGTCTCGATTCCGGGGAGTACGGGCGCCTGTTCCGTTGCGGGCAGGACGTCGCGGTGCAGATGCAGGGTGTGGAGCTGGGGCAGGTCGGCCACCTCGGCCCAGTCCCGCGTGGTGAGGGGGGCCGACTCCTCGCCGAGGACCAGGCCCTCCAGCGTCGTCCAGCGGCTCAGTCCGCGCAGGCCGGCCGACGCAAGGGCGTCGTTGCGGAGCACGAGCCAGCTGAGCGGAGCCGTGGCCGGCAGCGCGTCCAGCCGTACACCGGGGAGGTGTTGGCCGATGCTGAGGCGCGTGAGCGTTGTCAACCGGTCCAGGCCGGCGACGCCAGTGAGCCGGGAGAGAGCCAGTTCATTGAGCTCCAGCTCCGCGAGCGGGGCAAGGTCGGTCACCCGTGGGCAGTCGTGCAGCGTTACATGGTGCAGGGATGTGAACCGGGCGAGGGGACGCAGCGACTCCAGGCGTTCGTTCTCCCACAGGGTCAGTCCGTGCAGGCCGGACGGCAGATGGGCGAGCAGGTCCTCCATCGTGTGCTGACCATGGACATTGAGACGGCGCGGCCGCCCGAGACGGGGCAGGGCACGAAGCTGCTCGGGCTGCTTCACCGAGAGCCAGATGTCATCGGTCCTGAGGTGTCCGAGGACCTCGTCGATGTACTGCACGGCGTCGAATCGCTGCCAGGCGAGCGCCAGTTGCACGCGCACCGACGAATCGGGATGGGCCCGGTACCGCGCGAGAACCGGCAGTGCGGCCTCCGTGCCGACGAGTGCGGCCGTGCCGGTCACCAGGCGGGCCTCCTCCGCCGACAACCCCTCGGGTCCCGGCAGCAGTTCGAGCACCAGAGGGCCCACCTCCGCTAGTGAGCGGGCCTCTTCCGTCGTCCTGGGCGGGATCAGCGCGGAGGCGCGTTCCTCGACCACGGCCCGTACGCCGGGGTCCAGCTCGGTCGCATGTTCGAGGCAGGCCACTGCGAGCAGATGCGCCCGCGCACGGGCGCGGCCGTCGGTGGCCGCGTCGCCCGCCGCCACCAGGAGCCGGAGCAGCTCCGCCCGCTCCCGCGGCCGTCCCTGGGCCACCGCCATACGGATGACGTCGGCCCACTGGTCGTCGGTGGCGTGCTCGGCGAGGAGGCCGAAGTCGCCGGATTCCACGGCGGCCCGGCCGCCGAGGTAGTCCTGGAAGGTGCGGTGGACGAAGTCCACCGTTCCCGGTGCCGGTTCGCGGAGCAGACCGGTGCGGTCCAGGAAGTGCTTGAGGACGACCGGGGCGTCGCCCAGCGCGGCCGCGGCCGGGACGGCGGGCAGGACCTCGGCGACGGTCCGCTCCGCGCGGGTACGGTCCATCTCCGTGCGCCCGTTGCGTATCAGCCAGTACGCGAGCCGTTGCAGCAGCTGCAGTTGGGGCTCCTCGCCCAGCCGGGGACCCGCCATGTCGCGCTCCCGGTCCCGGCGCATCAGCAGCATGGAGAGCGCGGACTCGTAGAGCTCCTTGCGGCCGTGCGGGAGATAGCCGCGGCGGTCCCGGTGCAGCGCGCAGACCAGACCGCACATCAGCGGGTTGGTGGCGAGCCGCCCGAGATCGGGCTTGGCACGGACGGCGTCCAGGAGCTGACTCTCGTACGAGACCAGCAGGGCGTCCTCGTCGTCGCTGCCGGTGCGTGCCGCCGTGTGCCAGCGCCGGATGAAGGCCGCGACGTCGGACGGGCTCATGGCGGTGAGGGTGAGCTCGGTGAATCCCTCGCCGGCGAGCCACTCCTCCCGTACCGCGGAGGGGCGCGAGGTGACCAGCCAGCGGTTCCCGGGGTAGGCGTCGATCAGGTCGCCCAGCCAGGCCCGGGCGCGGGTGCGTTCGGTCTCCGGCACCTCGTCGATGCCGTCGACGAGCAGCAGCCCGCGGCCCGCGTCGAGGACCCGCGCCTCCCAGCCTTCGGGCTGGGTTCCGGCGAGCGGCGAGCCGACGGCGGAGAGGAAGGCGGCGGGGGCGGGCAGGCGCTCGCCGTGCCGGGTGAGGGTGCGCAGCGGCAGCACGAACGGGACGCGGTCGCGCAGATAGGCCATGCGGTCGCCCGGATCCCCGCCCGCCGCGGAGACCGCGAGCCACTGGACGAGCGTGGTCTTGCCGGAGCCCGCGACCCCGCGCAGCAGAACCCGCTCGTGCTCGGCCAGGGCCCGGTCGGCGGGGGAGGGGCTCGCCGCTCCGGCCAGCGGGTCCCGCAGGCCGTGCTCACCGGTCTCCTGCTCGTACAGCGCGCGCTGCGGTGCGGTCGCCTCCAGGCTCAGATAGGCGGCGTCGAGCGGCCACTTCCCCGGGGAGTTCGTGAGGTCGATGCCGTAGATCGTCAGCTTGCCGTGCTTGGCGGCGATGTGCGCCCGGTACGTCCGCTCGAACGCCGCGTCGCGGGCGTCGGGACGCGGCGCGCGCATGATCAGTTGGTCGAGCTTCGCGATGATCTCTGCCTGGGCGCGGCTCTGCTCCACGAGGGTCCGCGGCACGAAGGCGGAGCGCTGGGTGAAGAAGTGCAGGATGTGCAGACAGGCCCACTCGGTCGCCGAGTCCAGGAAGATCGAGGCGTCCGCGGACAGACCTGAGGCGGGCGCGTGGGCGCCGGAGCGGGCGAGCAGCGTGCGGGCGAGCTCCCGGTGGCCCAGGTGGACCGCCTGGACGTCGTCCATGTCGAGGTCGCCGAGGGCCAGCAGGGCCCGGGCCAGGGCGTCGGCGACGGCCGTGTCCTCGTCCGGCGGGAAGGGACGTTCGCCGGGTGAGCCGACGGCCTGGGCCACCAGGGTGGCGGCGAGCCTGCGCACGTCCCGGTCGGTGAGCGTGCGCTGCTCGCCCCGGAAGGAGACCAGCCGGGACAGCCGGACCGGCCGGTCCACCAGGCCCGCTCCGGGGCCGTCCCGTACCAGGAGTTTCTTGATCAGCGGTGTGACCAGGCTCGACGCCAGACGCGTGCCGAGAACCGCGGGATCCATCCGGCTGTCCCCCCTCGGAAGGCCGTAGGCCGGCTGCCCCTGCCGGCGTCACGAGCCTAGTGCGGGCGGGTGCGCGGCGGGGCCCGATCCGGGCCGGTGCGGAGGCTCGACAGTCCCCGGACGCGGTGTCCCAACACCCGCGCGAGTGGGGCCCGGAGGGCGTTGCGGGAGTAGCCCAGGTCACATCCTGCGCCCCTTCGATCTTGGCCCCCGGTGACATGACGCACAGGCGGTACATCGGGTACTAGGCGCGATAGTGGGTTTGCCCCGGGGCCTGGACGGGACTTCCGGCCCGGAACGGGCAGGGGCTGCCCGGCGTCCGGGCCCGTGCTCCACGGGGTGCGCGGTGGACCCCCTGCTCCTGCATGGCGAAGTGCCGCTAAACCTCCCCATAACCACTGAAACGGGCACTTCGGACGACTATGCGTCCGGACGTCAAGAGCGTGAGTCACACGTCTCCGACATACGGCCTCGCGTAGTAGATGGGGCATTTGGGCGATTCGCGCCGATCGGGTTACCAAAGTGTGGTCCCGCCCGGCTTGTACGGCATGTACGCCGGGTCCGTTCATGCCCGGAGGATTCCGAATGTCGAAGCGCGCCACGTCCTACCTGCCCGGCTCGTCCCTGCTCCGTACCCGTGCGACCGTCGTCGCCGTCGGCCTGGGAGCGTCGGCCGTGTTCGGGGCCGGGGTCGCGGCCGCCGCCGAGAAGCCCGCGATGACGCACGCGGGTGCCCCCTCGGTCGCCGCATCGGTGCAGGCGCAGGCCGCCGCCCAGACGAAGGCCGCGCAGAAGGCCGAGGTCGCCTCCGTGGTCAAGAAGGCCGCGGCGCAGAAGACCGGCGCCGCGAAGACCGCCGGCTGGGTCAAGCCGGTCGGCAAGTACACGCTCTCGGCCTGCTTCAACCAGGCGGGCGGCATGTGGTCCCACCGTCACTCCGGCCAGGACTTCGCCGTGCCGGTCGGCACCTCGGTGGCCGCCGCGCACGACG
The DNA here is from genome assembly GCF_053593975.1 of Streptomyces sp. NPDC002004. NCBI lineage: Bacteria > Bacillati > Actinomycetota > Actinomycetes > Kitasatosporales > Streptomycetaceae > Streptomyces > Streptomyces sp. NPDC002004. The sequence goes on along the minus strand of NZ_JBSFDP010000010.1, from coordinate 35,340 downwards.
GTGTCGTCGTCAAGGCGGGCCCCAACGGCGGCGGTGACGGCCCGGCCTACGGCAACGCCATCGTGATCCAGCACGGCAACGGCACCTACTCGCAGTACGCGCACCTGTCGCGGATCGACGTCCGCATAGGCCAGGCGGTGAAGGCCGGCCAGCACATCGCGCTCTCCGGCAACACCGGCAACTCCAGCGGCCCGCACCTGCACTTCGAGATCCGCAAGACCCCGAACTACGGCTCGGCGGTCAACCCGGTCGCGTTCCTGCGCTCCGTCGGCATCGTCGTCTGACCGGGTCCTGACCGACCCGCTCCGATCCCCCCCACGGGGTCCGGCTCAGGCGCCGGTGTGCGCCTGGGTCACCAGATCGATGGCGACCTCGAGGACGGCCTTCCGCTTGTCCTCGGGGTCGCCTTCGACGTCCTTGAGGACGAACATCCCGGCGTGCATGGTGAACAGGGCGCTGACGCAGCGCACTTGGTCGGTCAGCGGTGCGTCGGGCTTCTTGATGATGTCGAGCATCGTGAGCATGCGGTCCTTGAACATCTCACCGATGCTCAACTCGCGGACCGTGGCCTGGTTCTCCTGCATGAAGCGGAAGAGCGGGGCCGCGTCGGTGAGCGCGCCGCTGTAGCGGCGCAGCACCTCCTGCTTGGTCTCCAGCGTCCGTGGCTGCTCCTTGCCCCACTCGATCAGCTCGTCCATGGGCCGCGTCAGGTCCTCGAAGAGGCTGATCAGGATGTCTTCCTTGGTCTTGAAGTGGTAGTACAGCGCCGCCTTCGTGACCTCGAGATGCTCGGCGATCTCCCGCAGTGACGTCTTCTCGTATCCCTGCTCGGAGAAGAGTTCGAGCGCCACGTCCTGGATGCGCTGGCGCGTGTTCCCGCGCCGCTGCTGCCTGCTGCTGTCCATCGTGGTGCTCCTCGCGCTCCTCGACTCGCTCGAAACCCGCCCGGCCGACGGCCGTTCGGTCCGGTTCGGTGCCAGTGCTGCACCGGTCCGGTCCGGCAATTCTCGGGCCTCTCGCCCTCCTGCCGGGTACCTGCCCCGCCGGGACCTCCTCGACCCCCAGAAACTTACTTGACGACCGGCAAGTTATGAAGCTACCTTCCCCACTGTAAAGAAACTAGCCGGGCGGCAAGTAAGTACCTGAAAGTGGGGGCCATGACGGACACCGCAGCCGTGGACAGCGGCGCAGAGGAGAAAACCGGGGCACGGCCGCGCAGCGTCCGCGTCGTCCTGCTGGCCCTCATGATCGCGATGCTCCTCGCGATGCTCGACAACATGATCGTGGGCACCGCGATGCCGACCATCGTGGGTGACCTGGGCGGACTGGAGCACCTCTCGTGGGTGGTCACCGCCTACACACTGGCGACCGCGGCCTCCACGCCCATCTGGGGCAAGCTCGGCGACATGTACGGGCGCAAGGGCGCCTTCCTGACCTCGATCGTGATCTTCCTGATCGGCTCCGCCCTCAGCGGAATGGCCCAGGACATGAACCAGCTCATCGGCTTCCGGGCGATCCAGGGTCTGGGCGCCGGCGGTCTGATGGTCGGCGTCATGGCCATCATCGGCGATCTGATTCCGCCCCGTGAGCGGGGCAAGTACCAGGGCATGATGGCCGGCGTGATGGCCCTCGCCATGATCGGCGGACCGCTGGTCGGCGGCTCCATCACCGACCACCTCGGCTGGCGCTGGTCCTTCTACATCAACCTGCCGCTCGGCGCCGTCGCGCTGATCATGGTCACCGCGGTGCTGCACCTGCCCAAGAAGCGGGCAGAGGGCCGTATCGACTACCTGGGCGCCGCCCTGCTGACCGTCGGCATCACGTCGATCGTCCTGGTCACCACCTGGGGCGGTACCGAGTACGCCTGGGACTCGGCCCGGATCATGGAGCTGATCGGCCTCGGAGTCGCCGCGCTCGTCGGCTTCCTCTTCGTCCAGACGAAGGCCGCCGAGCCGATCATGCCGCTGCACATCTTCCGCAGCCGCAACTTCAGCCTCATGTCGCTGATCGGCTTCTTCACCGGCTTCGTGATGTTCGGCGCGGTTCTCTTCCTCCCGCTGTACCAGCAGTCCGTGCAGGGCGCGTCCGCGACCAACTCCGGTCTGCTCCTGCTGCCGATGCTGCTGTCGATGATGGTCGTCTCGCTGATCGCGGGCCGCGTCACCACCAGCAGCGGCAAGTACAAGGTCTTCCCCATCGTGGGCGGCGTCCTGATGGTCGGCGGGCTCTACCTGCTCTCGCTGATGGACACCGAGACCACCCGCGTCACCTCCGGTCTGTACATGGCGGTGCTCGGCGCCGGCATGGGCTGCCTGATGCAGATCACGATGCTCGTCGCGCAGAACAGCGTCGAGATGAAGGACATGGGCGTCGCCTCGTCCTCCACCACCCTGTTCCGGACGCTGGGTTCCTCCTTCGGCGTCGCGATCATGGGCGCTCTCTTCAACCACCGTGTCCAGGACGAGATGACCAAGCTGGCCGGCGGCCTGGGCGGCAGCATCACGCAGAAGTCCGCCCAGCTCGACGCCGCGAGCCTGGCCAAGCTGCCTGCTCCGGTGCGCGACGCCTACCAGCACGCGGTGTCCGCCGGTACGCACTCGGCGTTCCTGCTCGGCTCGGCCGTCGGTCTGGTCGTGCTGGTGGCGGCGTTCTTCGTCAAGGAGGTTCCGCTGCGGGGCGCGGGCCCGCAGAAGAAGACGGCCGGGGGCGCGGACGGGGACGCCGTGCGGGACGAGAAGGCAGTGGCAGAGGCGGTCTGACTCGCCCCTTCCTCCCGGTCCGAAGGCCCTCGGCATGCACCGCCGGGGGCCTTCTCCGTGTGCGCACCGGGAGCGTTGTCGGTGGCGGGTGCGACCATGCGGAGCGTGGACAAGCTGCGGCTGCTGCGTCTGGCCAAGGACGCCATGGACCGCGACTGGGCCGAGCCGGACCTCGACCTGGACGCGGTGGCCGCGCATGCCGGTTACTCCCGCTACCACTTCGTACGGGCCTTCAAGGCGGCGTACGGCGAGACACCCGGCCAGTACCTCTCGCGCCGCCGCATCGAGCGGGCCGAGGACATGCTGCGGACGGCGAACCTGTCGGTCACGGAGATATGCCACCTGGTGGGGTTCAGCAGCCTCGGCACGTTCTCGGCGCGGTTCAAGGCCCTGACCGGTCTCACCCCGAGCGAGTACCGCTCCCAGCACGTGGGGCGCGGGGCCGCGCTCATCCCCGGGTGCTACGCGATGCTGTGGGCCGGCGGCTTCAAACCGGGCCCCGGGCCCCCGCGGGGCGGCGCGTCCGAGGACGGCAATTCTGAAGAAGCGGGCTGACCCGGCCGCTGCCTACCGTGGCAGGGCACGCACGACAACAGCCCACCGGGAGCACGCAATGATCAAGGGACTCGCCATTTCCACCGTCTGGGTCCTCGACCAGGACCGGGCCAAGGAGTTCTACACCGAGAAGCTCGGGCTCGAGGTCCGTACGGACATGACGATGGGCGACGGCGGCATGCGCTGGATCACGGTCGGTGCGCCGGACCAGCCGGACGTCGAGCTCACCTTGATGGTGCCGGGCCCGCCCGTCATGGACCCGGAGTCGGCGGAGGCCATGAGGAAGCTGGTCTCCAAGGGCGTACTGGGCGCCGGGGTCCTGGCGACGGACGACATCCACGCGGACTACGCCAAGCTCAAGGAGCGGGGCGTGGAGTTCCTGATGGAGCCCCAGGAGCGTCCGTACGGCACGGAGGCGATCCTCCGGGACGACTCCGGGAACTGGTTCTCCTTCACCCAGCGCCGCGAGGGCGGCCTGGACCTGGACAAGGACTGGGCCTGACGGCCACGGTCCCGGTCCGGGCTCAGTCCTCGGAGAACCTCAGCATCGGAAAGCTCCCCGTGTTCGTGGGCGCGTGCTCCGGCAGCCACAGCACCGCGACCGCGCCCTCGGCCGGGGCGTCCGTGGGCGCGCCGGGGGCACGGACGTTGCGGAAGGTCAGCCGGGCGCCGAGGACCCGCGCCTGACCGGCCGCGATCGTCAGACCGAGCCCGTGTCCGTGTCCGGCCCGGTCGCTGCTGCCGGTGCGGAAGCGGCTCGGCCCCTCGCGCAGCAGTTCCTCGGGAAAGCCGGGACCGTGGTCGCGTACCCGGACCACCCGGCCCTCGACGCTGATCTCGACGGGCGTCCTGCCGTGCTTGGCGGCGTTGGCGAGAAGGTTGCCGATGATGCGTTCCAGCCGGCGCGGATCGGTGGTGACCTCCGACTCGTGCACCACGCGCACCTGGACGTCCGAGTTCAGCAGGGCGACGCGGCGCGTGACGAACTCGCCCAGCAGGAGGTCCTGGAGCTCTGCCCGCTCGGCGGCGCTGTCCAGGCGCGCGACCTCCAGGACGTCCTCGACGAGCGTGCGCATCGCCTGCGCCCTGTCCCGCACCAGCTCCGTCGGCCGGCCCGGGGGCAGCAGTTCGGCGGCCGTGAGCAGCCCGGTCACCGGGGTGCGCAGCTCGTGCGCGATGTCGGCGGTGACCCGGCGCTCGGCCTCCAGCCGCTGCTTGAGGGCGTCCGCCATGGCGTCCACGGCCCGGGCGAGATCGTCGGTCTCGTCGCGTACGACCCCGCCGATGGCCTCCCGGACGCGGACGTCCGTTTGCCCCTGCGCGACCTCGCCCGCCGCCGTTGCGGCCTTGCGCAGCCGCCGCGAGAGCTGCCCGCCGATGAGCACGCCGAGCGCACAGCCGCCGAAGACCACGGAGATGGAGCCGATGATCAGCGCCTGGTCGAGGTCCTTCATCACGGTGGCGCTGCGGTCGGTGAAGCGGGTGTGGATCGACAGCACATGGCCGTCCTTGAGCGGCACCGCCGCCCAGATGTCCGGTACCCCGGCCGCCGACTCCGCGACATAGGTGGCCCGGCGCCCGTCCGCCGCCTTCTGCCGCAGTACGTGCGGTGTGTCCGGCGCGTCGACCTTCGTGCCGTACAGGAGCCGCCCGGTGGCGTCGTAGATGCGCTGGGCGAACTGGATGCGCTCGTCCTGCACGTCGCGCGCGTTGTCGAGCATCGACACCCGGGCGGCGTTGTGCACCACCAGGCTCAGGGCCAGTGCCACCAGGGCGCCGACCAGCGCGATCGCGGCACTGAGCTTCCACCTGAGTCCGGTGCGTATCCGCACGTCCCGCGTAAGCCCCCTCATACCCGGATCAGGCCTTCAACTTGTAGCCGAACCCGCGGACCGTTTCGATCCGGTCCTGGCCGATCTTCGTGCGCAGCCGCTGCACATGGACGTCGACGACACGGGTGTCACCGCCCCACCCGTAGTCCCAGACCCGCTCGAGGAGTTTGTCGCGGGACAGGACCGTGCCGGGCGCGGCCGAGAACTCCAGCAGCAGCCGCATCTCGGTGGGCGTCAGCGCGACGGGCGCACCCGCACGCCGTACCTCCATGCCCTCGGTGTCGATCTCCAGGTCGCCGAAGTGCAGCACGCCACCGGTCGCTGCCGCGTTGTCGTCGTGCGCGGAGCCGTTGCCGTTCGCCGGGCCGCTCGCATGGCCGAAGCGGCGCAGCACCGCGCGGATGCGGGCGACCAGCACGGCACCGTCGAAGGGCTTGGTGACGTAGTCGTCGGCGCCCGCCTCCAGGCCCAGGACCACGTCGATCGAGTCGGCGCGTGCCGACAGCATGATCACCGGGACCGTGGACTCGTCGCGGATGCGCCGGCACAGGCTGACGCCGTCGAGGCCCGGCACCATCACGTCGAGCAGGGCGATGTCGGGGCGGTCCGCCCGGAACGCCTCCAGGCCCGACAGGCCGTCGGGCATGGCGGTGACCGCGAAACCGTCCCGCTCCAGGGCGAGCTGGGTGGCCTCGCGGATGACGTCGTCGTCCTCGACGAACAGGACGTGGGTCTGCTCTGCCATCGAATCCGCTGCTCTCAGTCTCTGTTCTCCGCCGTGGCGGGGGTCTTGTGTCCCGCCGGAAGCGGGGTGCCGTCGGTTCACCGGATCTTCTCCACCGGCTCGGTGCCTCATCTGCCCGGTACCGGGCCGTGTCAGTTCTCCGCCGGTGCGGGCGAGGATCCGCCGACCGACTTGCTGTAGTCGTTGTGCATACGGTCGTGCACGGTGAATCTGCTCGACGACCAGCGATATGTGATCACGTCCTCACCGGACGGATACGCGACCGAGTCGCCCTTCTCGTACACCTGCTTGGTGACCACCAGGTCACCGCGGTCTATCTCGGCGTACACCGGGGGCTCTTCGGCCAGGAAGACATTCTGATACTTCCTGCCTTCCAGGCGGTACACGTACGAGCCTATGCCGACGGCGTCCCCGCAGGTCATGACGTTCACGACGACGTCCGTCGTCGATCCGCCGGTCAGCTTGCCGTAGCTCACGTCGACCGGGTACTCGTCGCCGACGCACGGCTTGAGGTCGCGCTTGACCTCGGCGCTCACCTTCGGGTCGTCCTTGACGAGCCGCACCGCGTTCACCCGCTTCACGGCGAAGGTCGTCTCGGGGGAGGGGCTGGCCTGGCCGACCGGGTCCGTGTGGGCGGGTCCTTCGTCCCGCGCACCGGTGCCGCCCGTGGAGCAGGCGGCGAGGAAAAGGCCGAGGGCGGCGAGCGCGGCCGCCGCCGCACCCCCCGCCTTCAGGGCTCTTCCGGTCCTCCCCCACTCCCGACTGCGTTCGAGAGGGGGGATCCCCGTGCCTAGGCCGCGCAACGCTCCCGCTCCTCACGTTCGAGCGCGCGTGCGTCCAGGTCGCGGCTCTCCAGCTCCTGGCGGAGCCGGGCGAGCGCCCGGTGCAGCGTGCTCTTGACCGTTCCGGCCGACATACCGAGGGCGGCGGCCGTCTCCTCCGTGGACATCTGCTCCCAGTGTCGCAGCACCACGACCGAGCGTTGCTTCGGTGCCAGCACCTTCATGATGTCCATCAGCAGGGCGCGGTCGGCGTGCTGCTCGGTGGAGTCGTCGACCGGAGCCTCGGGCAGCTGCTCGGTGGGAACCTCCTCGAGCTTGCGGGCCCGCCACCACTCGGTCCGCGTGTTGATCATGACGCGGCGGAGGTAGGCGTCCGCGAGGCGCTTGTCCGCTATCCCCTCCCAGCGGCCGTACGTCCGTACGAGCGCGGTCTGGAGAAGGTCCTGTGCGTCCACGGGGTCGGGGACCAGGCGCCTGGCGCTGCGCAGCAGCGCGTCCTGTCGTGTGCGGACGTACTCCTCGAATTCGAGCACCTCGCCGTGCGCCATGCCAACCGCCTCCGTTCCGACCCGTGTAGCCGTGCCTCGCCCCCCGTTCGTGGGGCACGGCGAAGAAGTTACGGACGAGTTGTCACGGCGCTGTCCGAAGCAGCCTGCGGAGGACGCACGGCTGTCCGTCGGTTGTGTAACAGACATAAGGCCTGGGTAAGAGGGGTTCTTATGCCGTCTTATGGATCGGGTGGCGGGTGTCCTCAGGCGGGTCCGTGGGGGCGGCTCTGCGGCAGCCGGTAGAGGGAGCCGGGCAGCGGCTCCACCAGACCGTCGGAGACCAGACCGTCGAGGGCGCGGGCGCGCTGCACGGGTTCGTGCCACACGCGGTCGAGCACCGCCTCCGGAACCGGTCCGACCGCCTCCCGCAGCACGGCCAGCAGCTTGCCCCGCACCTGCCGGTCGGTTCCCGCGTAGGTCTGGCCGCGTCGCGCCGGCCCCTCGTGCTCGGGCTTCCCTGCCCCTCGCCACGCACAGCTGCCGGCGATCGGGCACCGCTCGCAACTCTCGTTCTTCGCGGTGCAGATGAGCGCGCCCAGCTCCATGGAGGCCGCGGCCCAGCGGGACGCGGTGCGCTCGTCCTCCGGCAGCAGGGCCCGGGCGAGCCTGCGTTCGGCCGCGGTGGTGGCGTTCGGCGGGTACTGGGTGCCGGTCACGGCGCGGGCGAAGACCCGCCGCACATTGGTGTCGAGGACGGCGTGCCGCTGCCCGTAGGCGAACGACGCGACCGCGGCCGCGGTGTACTCGCCGATGCCGGGCAGGGCGAGCAGCTGGGCATGGTCGGTGGGTACGTCGCCGTCGTGCCGTTCCGTTATGGCGACGGCGGCGCCGTGCAGCCGCAGCGCGCGCCGCGGATACCCGAGCCGTCCCCAGGCGCGGACGGCCTCGCCGGGCGCCTCCTCCGCCAGGTCGGCAGGGCGGGGCCAGCGGGCCATCCACTGCTCGTACACGGGCAGAACGCGGCTGACCGGCGTCTGCTGGAGCATGAACTCGCTGACCATCACACCCCAGGGCCCTGCGTCGTCCCGCCGCCACGGCAGGTCCCGCGCATGCGCGTCGAACCAGTCGATGACGGGGCCGTGCAGGTCGCCGGGGTTGATCGTGGTCGTGGGCTTCGAAGACGTGGGCGCAGTCATGGCAGGGTCGATCCTGCCACGGGGGAGGGCGGGGATCGGAAAAGCGCTGGGCCGTGGGCGTGTGGGGAAAGCGATCATGCGGTGCGCGGACGCTCCGCCGCGGTGTCCCGCGGCCTGCCCCGCACCCTCCGGCGGCCCCGTGAAGGCGCCGGCGCGAGGGCGGGTGACCCTGTGCCTCGTGCCCCCGTGCCCCGGCAAGGCAGAGGCGCCCTTCAGGGAAGGGCGCCCCGGAGAGGCAGCGCCGCCCCGGCACCGTGAGGCGCCCGGCGGGTGAGCACCGCCCCGGCCACCGTGAAGGCGCCCCGTGACGAAGAGGTCCCCGTGTCAGGCGCCGTGCGGTCAGCGCCGGTGTGCCGGTGCGGCCGATGCGTGCGCCCTGTGCGCCCTCGGGCCCGGCCCCGCGAACCAGCGGGCGGGACCCGCGTCGGACGTCCTCAGGGCTTCGGCGACGCGCGTCGCCGGGCGTATCCCGAGCCGTACGGCGACGACGGCCACGACGGTGCCGAGCAGCAGACCCGCGAGCACGTCGTGCGGATAGTGGACGCCGACGAACACACGGGAGAACGCCATCAGCAGCGCCATCGGCACGGTCAGCCACGCGATGCCCGGCCGGACCAGGATCAGCGCGACCGCCGCACCGGCCGCGATGGTCGAGTGGTTGCTCGGGAAGGACCAGTCGCCGTGCGGCGGGCAGGACACCAGCGGTGCGAGCGCCCCGGACACCGCGCGGCACGGGCGCTCCTCGTCGACACCGGACTTGATCAACTCGCTGACCACGTAGGCCACCGCAGTCGCCGGCGGCGCAAGCACCGCCATCGCCAGCGCCCGCGGATCACCGTGTCGCGCCCGCCACCACGCGACGACGAAGAGCACACCGAACAGCAGCAGGCCGGCCTCCGTCCAGGCCTCCGCGGCACGCTGCACCCAGAGCGGGGTGTCGTGCGCGAATCCGGTGATGTCGAGATAGAGCTCGGAGTCCATGTCATCCATGGTCAGGGACGTCGAGGGGTGTTCCGCGCCCGGACCGCTGCGGCGATCGTCACGTATGAGACGTCCGCCACGTATGCGCCACCGGTTCGTGATGATGATCGGCAAAAGAAGATGCACCGAGTGGCGGGTGGGGCCGGACAACGCGCCGATCTCTCGTACAGTTTGGGCCGTGGGATCTCTGCGCAATCCGGTCGGGCCGCTTCCCTCCTCCATCTACTGGCGACGGAGGGCGGTTCTGCTGTCCGTGGTCGCGGTGCTTGCGCTGCTCGGCCTCTGGATCGTCAACTCCGTTGGCGGGAGCGGAAAGACCACGTCGGACGGCAAGGGCGGCAAGAGGCCGGTGACGTCGATCACGCCCGGCCCCTCCGACTCGGGCCCCGCCATCAGTGAACACCCGGGCGGACGTGACGAGTCGGGCTCCGGCGGCGGAGACGGCGCGGGGAACAGCGGGGGTTCGGACGGCTCGGGCGAGACGGACACCGGCGGCGACGGCTCGGACGGCGGTGCCGGGTCCGACGGCGGCGCGAACGGCGGTGGCGGCGCCGACCGGGTCCCGGCCGGTTCCAGCCTGCCCAACTGCGCAGCGCACGCGGTCACATTGGACCTGCACAGTGTGCACAACGCGTACGCGCCCGACGACAAGCCCCACTTCGAGCTGACCGCCAAGAACTCGTCCGGCGCCGACTGCAAGATCGACCTGGGCCCCGGGCGCACGGTGGTGACGATCACGCAGGCGGGCGAGGACAAGGACATCTGGTCCTCCGACGACTGCGTGAAGGGCAGCGGCAGTCTGCTGCTCAAGGTGCCCGCAGACAGCCGCATCACGCAGCCCCTCACCTGGGACCGCAAGCCCAGCGCGCCCCACTGCGCGACCCCGTCCGCGGGATCCGCCGGCGCCGGCACGTATCTGGTGGAAGCCAAGGCGCCTGGGCTGAAGACGGCGCGTACGTCCTTCGTCCTGTCCAAGGACTGAACCGCGCGGGCCCGTTCGGACGGGCGACGGGCCCCGGCTCCCCATGACGACGGGCGCGCGCGGCCGGATTTCGCCGTTCCCTCACGTGTGGTGTAGAAACCTCCGTTGATCGATCATGATCACGTCACGCACTTCTCGTACGGGGGATTCCACATGACATCAACTCGCCGTGTTCTTGGCGCGATTGCGCTCGTCGCCGCGCTGAGCGGTGTCGCGGCCTGCGGGCCGGACGACTCCAACGCCGGTGGAGCTTCCGGCAGCAGCTCCGCACCGTCGGACGCGCCGGCCAAGGCGGGCAAGGCCGGGAAGGGCGGTTCCGGGGGGTCCGGCTCCGACGGCTCGTCGTCCCAGGGCCCGTCCGACGACGTCGACGGCGACGGCAAGGGCGGGGACTGCGGCGCGCCGCCGAAGATGCCCGCAGGGCACACGATGCTGCACCTGGAGCTGATGCGGGACGCGGGCGGCTTCGAGGCCACGGTCGCCGTGCCGCACTGCAGCCCGAACGACTGGATCTACGGCGGCGGCAACAAGAAGGACGCCAAGCACTACGTGCTCCCGACCGCGGTCAAGGCCGAACTGGCCATCAACAGCACCGGCGCCCACAAGAGGGTGACCCACGACCAGCTGGCGATGCACATCGACGGGTGCCTGGCCGACGAACTGGGCGACACCGGACGGGTGAAGGAGCCCTACGGCTGCTACGGCAACATCTACGACGTCACGCTCGACGCCAAGGGCAAGGTGGCCACGATGAAGGAGATCTGGCACCCCTGACGCCCGCGGGACCCGGCCGGGACCGAGGGTTCCGGCCGGGCGCGCCTGCGAGCTACACGTAGCGCTCCAGGATCGAGGACTCGGCGAGTCGCGACAGGCCCTCGCGCACGCTGCGGGCCCGGGCCTCGCCGACGCCGTCCACGGTCTGGAGGTCGTCGACGCTCGCGGCCAGCAGCTTCTGGAGGCCGCCGAAGTGCTCGACGAGACGGTCGATGATCGCGCCGGGCAGCCGGGGCACCTTGGCGAGCAGCCGGAAGCCGCGGGGTGATACGGCCGAGTCCAGCGTCTCGGGAGAGCCCGTGTATCCCAACGCGCGTGCCACGGTGGGAAGTTCCAGCAGCTCGGCATGGGTCAGCGCATCCAGCTTGGCGAGCGCCTCGTCGACCGTGCGGGACTGCTTCGCGGTCGGCTCGGGGACGTAGTCCCGCGCCACCAGCTCCCGCTCCGGCTCCACGCCGGCGATCAGCTCGTCGAGCTGGAGGGCGAGCAGCCGGCCGTCGGTGCCCAGCTCCACCACGTACTCGGCGATCTCCGTCGCGATGCGACGCACCATCTCCAGACGCTGCGCCACGGCCGACACGTCACGGACCGTGACCAGGTCCTCGATCTCCAGCGCGGACAGGGTGCCCGCGACCTCGTCGAGGCGCAGCTTGTACCGCTCCAGCGTGGCGAGGGCCTGGTTCGCGCGGGACAGGATCGCCGCCGAGTCCTCCAGGACGCGGCGCTGGCCGTCGACGTACAGCGCGATCAGCCGCATCGACTGCGACACGGACACGACGGGGAAGCCGACCTGCTTGCTGACGCGGTCCGCGGTGCGGTGCCGGGTGCCGGTCTCCTCGGTGGGGATGGTCGGGTCCGGCACCAGCTGGACGCCGGCCCGCAGGATCTTGGTGATGTCCTTGTCAAGGATCAACGCGCCGTCGAGCTTGCACAGCTCGCGCAGCCGCGTCGCGGTGAACTCGACATCCAGGACGAAACCGCCCGTGCACATCGACTCGACGGTCTTGTCGAAGCCGAGCACGATCAGTCCGCCCGTGTTGCCTCGGAGGATCCGCTCCAGGCCGTCGCGCAGCCCCGTACCAGGCGCGACGGCGCTCAGGGAGGCGCGCATCAGCGCATCGGCAGCGGAGCTCCCGCCGGACTTGCCGGGAGCTGCTCCCCGGTCGCTGGCTGCCACTGCACTCCTCCGGTCGCAGGTTCTGGGGGCGCCCTCGGTTTCGTACGGGCGGGCGAGACCGGGGCAAAGTCTACCGGCGCTCTTCCTCGTCCCGCGGGGCCTCTCGGCGACGCGACCTCGGCAGCACGCGCAGCGCGTCCCCCATGTCGGCGACTTCGGTGACCTTCATACCGGCCGGGACCCTGCCAGGATCGGCCGGTACCAGCGCGTGCGTGAAGCCCAGCCGGTGTGCCTCGGCGAGCCTGCGCTGCACGCCCGTGACCCGTCTGACCTCGCCCGCGAGGCCGACCTCGCCGATCGCGACGAGGTTCTTCGGCAGGGGGGTGTCACTGGCCGCACTGGCCAGGGCGAGCGCGATCGCGAGGTCCGCCGCGGGCTCGGAGAGCTTCACACCGCCGACGGTCGCCGAGTAGATGTCCCGCTTGCCGAGCGCGCTGATCCGCCCGCGCTGCTCCAGCACGGCGAGCATCATCGAGACACGGGAGGTCTCCAGACCCGACGTGGTGCGCCGGGGAGAGGGAATCTGGCTGTCCACGGTCAGCGCCTGCACCTCGGCCACGAGCGGGCGGCGGCCCTCGAGGGTCACGGTCAGACAGGTGCCGGGCACCGGCTCGTCACGGCGCGTGAGGAACAGCCCGGAGGGGTCGGCGAGGCCGGTGATCCCCTCGTCGTGCAGTTCGAAGCAGCCGACCTCGTCCGTCGCGCCGTACCGGTTCTTGACGCCGCGGACCAGGCGCAGGCGGGCATGCCGGTCGCCCTCGAAGTGCAGCACCACGTCCACCAGGTGCTCCAGGAGACGCGGCCCGGCGATCGCGCCGTCCTTGGTGACGTGGCCCACGAGCAGCGTGGCCATGCCGCGCTCCTTGGAGGCCCGGATCAGGGCCCCCGCCACCTCGCGCACCTGTGCCATGCCGCCCGGGGCGCCGTCGATCTCGGGCGAGGCCACGGTCTGCACGGAGTCCAGGACCAGGAGTGACGGCTTCACGGCGTCGAGGTGCCCGAGCACGGCCGAGAGGTCGGTCTCGGCGGCGAGATAGAGATGGTCGTCGATGGCGTCGATACGGTCGGCGCGCAGCCGCACCTGGCTCGCCGACTCCTCACCCGTGACGTACAGGGTGCGGTGGTCCTCGCCCGCCGCCTTCGCGGCCACGTCCAGCAGCAGTGTCGACTTGCCGACGCCCGGCTCGCCCGCGAGCAGCACGACCGCGCCCGGGACCAGCCCGCCGCCGAGCACCCGGTCCAGCTCGGGCACCCCCGTCGTGCGCGCCGTCGCCTGCCGGCCGTCCACCTGGCCGATGGGCACGGCGGAGCTGGTGACGCGGCCCGGCGCCGTCGTACGGACCGCGGGCGCGCCGTACTCCTCCACCGTCCCCCATGCATGGCATTCGGGGCAGCGGCCGAGCCACTTGGCCGTCTGGTAGCCGCACTCGGTGCAGCGGTAGGACGGCCGGTCCTTGGCGGTCTTCGTACGGGCAGCCATGGAGGGAACCGTATCGGGCCCCACCGACAGCGTGGCCCCGCCCGGGCAGGCGGGAGCAGGGCGGAAGGGGACGGGCGGGACGGAAGGGGACGGGTCACCCCGGACACCCCGGCCACGGCCCGGGTGCAGTGGTGCCTCCCGTGCCTCCCCGTGACAGGCCAGGCCACGGAATGGTGGGTTCCTGTCCTCTTTCGAGGGATCTGTTCACCCGTAAGAATTAAAAGTGCTCAAGTCGGCGGAAAGGGCTGCCTCCGCCCGCCTACGGTCGCACGGGTGATGAGCAGCAGGACGGAGATCTCCACGCAGACCACCGGCGCGCGACGGACGCAGCGCGAGGGGCGTCGGCGAGCCGTGCCGCGCGTGACGTCGCAGACCCCGCCCGTGCGGTACGAGCCCTACCTGGACGGCCTGTTCACGTACTGCCTGTCCGTCCTCTGCGACCACGACGCCGCCACCGTTGTGCTCGGTGACGCCCTCGCGCTCGCCGAGCGGCGCCGGTGGCCGGAGGCCGAGGGTGACCGCAGGGCCTGGCTCTACGCCCTCGCCCGCTGGTCCTGCCTGCGCAAGCTGGCCGAGGCCCGGCACACCCGCCAGGGTGCACGGCACGGGGCGCACGCGTCCGGCCGGCGGGCCGTGGCAGAAACGTCTCAGTCGGCGCCGTCGGAGCCGCCCGTCCCCGACGAGTTGCAGCAGCACCGGCGCCGCGAACTCGCCCTGCTCGCCTGGCCGGAGGCCGCCGGCACCACCCCGGAACAGCGCGAAGCCCTCGAACTCGCCGTACGCCACAGGCTCGGCGCCCACGAGGTCGCCGCCGTCCTCTCGCTCGACCTCCCCGCCGCCCGTGAACTCCTCGCCTCCGCCGCCTGCGAGGTCGAACGCACCCGGGCCGCCCTCGCCGTCGTGGAGACCGGCAGCTGCCCGATCGTCGCCCGGCTCACCGGTGACAACCAGGTGCTTCTGGGCACCGCGCTGCGCCGCGAACTCGTCCGGCACGTCGACGACTGCCCCCGCTGTCGCCGCACGGCCGAGCGCGCCGTGCCGGGCGTGTGGCCGGGCACCAGCGCATCGCCGGCCGCGCTGCCCGTGCTCGAGGCCCCGCGCCCGGCGTTGTGCGCCGCGATGGCGCACGCCCCCCGCGCGCGGGGCGGTGCCCCGCGTTTCGACCAGCGCGGCTTCCCGATGGACCCCCGGGACCGTGCCGCGCGCCGCGACCGGCTCCGTGCGCGTGCGGTGACCACGACGGTCGTCGCCACGGTCGTCGCGGCGCCGGTGCTCGCCCTGTGGGCCGCCTACCGGGGCGCCCCGCTCACCGGTGAGGGCCGGGACGGACGCCCCATCACGGCGACCGAGGCCAACGGCGGGCGGGTGCTGGACGGGGAGCGCACGAGGGACGCGTACGAGAACGCCGGGAACGCCCGGACGACCCGCGACCCGCGCTTCACCGGCAGCAGCTCGCCCGACGTCTCCGTCGAGGTCATCAGTGCCGGCGCCGTGCCGTCCCGCTCGGGCACCGGCCCCGGACGGCTCACCGTCGAGGCGCAGCCCAGCGGCGGGGCGACCCTCATCACGCTGACCGCGTCCGGGGGATCACCGGTGCGGTGGCACGCGCACACGGGCGCCGCATGGCTGCGGCTCAGCCGTTCCTCGGGGACGCTCGCTCCGGGCGAGTCGCTCACCCTCCAGGTCCGGGTGGATCACCGCCTCGAGCCGGCGGGCCCCTGGAGCGCACGGATCGCACTGGACCCGTCGGGCGCCGTCATCGCCGTCGACGGCCACGGCAGGTCCCGCCCGCCGGGCCGTCCCGACCCCACGCCGACGCCCACGCACCCGACGTCGCCCGACCCCACACCCACCCCGACCGACCCGAGCCCCTCGGATCCGACGCCGACCCCGACGGACTCCGGGCCGTCGGACCCGCCGCCGTCCCCGACGCCGACGGAGACCGCATCGAGCCCGTCGGGCTCGTCCCCGGACACATCCCCGCCGGGGGACGGCGGGGGTGGTCCCGGGCAGGGGTAGGGAGCGCCGGTGCCGGACGGACGGACCCGCCCTGCGGGACGTCCGGGCGCGGGGCCCGTCGGGTCACCGGGCTCCCGGACGGCGCGGTGTCGGGCGCTGTGGTGCCGGGGCGGGCGGTGGCGAGTGCCTCGGTACCGAGGCGGGCCGCGGCCGGCGCGCGGCCGTGGCGGGTTCGGGTGGTCCGGGACCGGGCGGTCCGGATCCGGGTGGTCCGGATCCGGGTGGTCCGGATGGTGCCCCGCGTGGGGCTGCGCCGGGGCCGGGACCGGTCTCCCGGCCGGCGCCCGGCGCGTGCCTACGCCGGGTCCGGGTCCGCCGGGTGCGGTGCCACCAGGGGGAGCTGCGAGGCCAGCCGCTGCTCGCAGAGCTCGGCCAGCCGGTCGTATCCGGCCTTGCCCATCAGTTCCGTCAGCTCGGGCCGGTACGACACGTACACCGGATCACCCGCGCCGTGCGCGGACGTCGCCGACGTGCACCACCAGTGCAGATCGTGGCCGCCGGGCCCCCAGCCACGGCGGTCGTACTCGCCGATCGACACCTGGAGCACCCGTGTGTCGTCGGGTCGGTCGATCCACTCGTAGGTCCGGCGGATCGGGAGCTGCCAGCACACGTCCGGCTTCGTCTCCAGCGGCTCGCGGCCCTCCCGCAGGGCGAGGATGTGCAGCGAGCACCCGGCCCCGGCAGCGAAACCGGGACGGTTCTGGAAGATGCACGAGCCCTGCCAGCGCCGCGTCTGCCGGTCGCCGTCCTCGTCCTCCTGGACCCAGCCGGTCTCCATGCCCACGTCATGGTGCTGCCAGATCTCCGGCGTGAGCCGCGCCACATGCTCGGCGACCCGCTTCTCGTCGTCCTCGTCGGAGAAGTGCGCGCCCAGCGTGCAGCAGCCGTCGTCCGCGCGGCCCGCCTGAATGCCCTGGCAGCCGCTGCCGAAGATGCAGTTCCAACGAGAGGTCAGCCATGTCAGATCACAGCGGAAGACCTGCTCGTCGTCCGCCGGGTCCGGGAATTCGACCCAGGCGCGAGCGAAGTCCAGGCCCTTCTCGTCGGGAACAGCCGCCCCAGCCTTCTTCTTCGGCTTCGCCGGCTCCGACGACCGCTCCGGAGCCTTCGACTTCGACTTCGACTTCTGCTTCGCAGAGCGCGATGCCCTCGCCGACTCCGCCGCACCCGGCACCGAGTCGGCCTCCGGCGACTGCGGAACCGACTCCGGCGAGCGCTCGCCCTTCGGCTCCTTGGTCGCTCCGGTCCCCTTGGAGCCCTTGGCCCCCTTGGTCCCCTTCAATGCCTTCGACTCCTTCGCCGACGTCGGGGTCTTCCCCTGCATCACTGTCGCCCCGGACGGCACAGCCCCTCCGGCGGATTTGCCGGGCTTCGCCATTTTCGTCTGCGGCACGACTCCAGGGTATGCGTCACGTGGAGCGGGATGTACCGCTCCCGCGGGGAGCCGATCGCGGTCCGGGCAGTAGCGTTCCGTATATGAGACTCGGTGTCCTTGATGTGGGTTCGAACACGGTGCATCTGCTGGTGGTGGACGCGCACCCCGGCGCACGGCCGTTGCCCGCCCACTCGCACAAGGCGGAGCTTCGGCTCGCCCAACTCCTCGACGACGACGGTGCCATCGGACCGGACGGTGTCCAGAAGCTGATCGATGTGGTGCACGACGCACTCCAGGCCGCCGAGGACAAGGGCGTCGAGAACCTGCTTCCGTTCGCGACCTCCGCGGTGCGCGAGGCCAGCAACGCGGACGAGGTGCTGGGCCGCGTCCAGTCCGAGACCGGCGTCGCGCTCCAGGTGCTCTCGGGCGAGGAGGAGGCGCGGCTCACCTTCCTCGCCGCCCGCCGCTGGTTCGGCTGGTCCGCCGGGAAGCTGCTCGTGCTGGACATCGGCGGCGGTTCGCTGGAGATCGCCATGGGCATCGACGAGGAGCCCGACACCGCGGTGTCGCTGCCGCTGGGGGCCGGGCGGCTGACCGCGGGGTGGCTGCCCGGGGACCCGCCGGACCCGGCCGACGTGAAGGCACTGCGCCGCCACGTACGCGCCGAGATCGCGCGGACCGTCGGTGAGTTCAGCCGGGTCGGCACCCCGGACCACGTCGTCGCGACCTCGAAGACCTTCAAGCAGCTCGCGCGGCTGGCCGGCGCCGCCCGCTCCACGGACGGCCTGTACGTCCAGCGTGAGCTGAAGCGGAAGTCCCTGGAGGACTGGGTACCGCAGCTCGCCGCCATGACCGCGGCGCAGCGCGCCGAGCTCCCCGGGGTCTCCGAGGGCCGCTCCGCCCAGCTGCTGGCGGGCGCCCTGGTCGCCGAGGGCGCGATGGACCTCTTCGGTGTCGAGACCCTGGAGGTCTGCCCTTGGGCCCTGCGGGAGGGCGTCATCCTCCGGAGGCTGGACCACCTGCCGACGGCATAGCCCCTGCGGCGCCTGCCGGAGCTACTGGAGCTGCCGGAGCAGCCGGACCTCCCGGCCCGCAGTGCCCGCAGCGCCGGCCGGGCCCGCAATGCCGCGGCGCCGGCCGGGCCCGCAATGCCGCGGCGCCGGCCGGGCCCGCAATGCCGCGGCGCCGGCCGGGCCCGCGGTGCCTGTGATGATCGCAGTGCCCGAAGCGCCGGCCCGGTCCCACCGGGCCGAGCGGCCCGCCGGGCTCGCCCCGCTGCCGAAGGCGGCCGGGGCGCTCCGCCGAGGCCGGATGCGCTCCCGCGCTCCGCCCGGACGCCTTGCCGGAAGGCCGGTCCTGGCGCTCGCCGGAAGGCCGGTCCGGGCGTTCCGCCGGAACCGGCCCGGGCGCCTCGCACAGGGCCGCCCGTGTGCCGTCGGGGCGGTGGGCGGCCGTTGGCCGCACGGGGTCCGGGTGCGGGCGGCCCCGTGGGATGGATCACCCGCCGCGGGCCGATTCCCGCCGGGTCCGGCAAGGGCCTCGGCGTGGGTGCCGCCGACCGCCGGGGCGGGTGCCACCAGCCGCGACAGGGGCCCCGCAGCCCCGTGGAACGGGAGCCCGGCGGACCGCCGGCCCGCCCCACGAGCCGCCCCGGCGTGGCCGATTCCACTCAGACCGCCCGCCCCGCGCGCACCGCATCCCCGTACGCTGTCCCTCGTGGCAGATCCAGTTGTGCGCATCCCGGATGCGAAGGTCGCCCTGTCGACGGCCTCCGTCTATCCGGAGTCGACGGCGACGGCATTCGAGATCGCGGCGCGCCTGGGCTACGACGGCGTCGAGGTCATGGTCTGGACGGATCCCGTCAGCCAGGACATCCAGGCGCTGCGCCGTCTCTCCGACTACCACCGGATTCCGATCCTCGCGGTACACGCACCCTGTCTGCTGATCACCCAGCGCGTCTGGTCCACGGACCCGTGGGTGAAGCTCCAGCGGGCCAGGTCGGCGGCCGAGAAGCTGGGCGCCTCCACGGTCGTCGTGCACCCTCCTTTCCGCTGGCAGCGCCAGTACGCGCGCGACTTCGTGCAGGGCATCTGGCGCATGGCGAACGAGACGGACGTCCGCTTCGCCGTCGAGAACATGTACCCCTGGCGCTACCGCGACCGCGAAATGCTCGCCTACGCGCCCGACTGGGACGTCACCAAGGACGACTACCGGCATTTCACGATCGACCTCTCGCACACCGCGACCGCCCGCACGGACGCGCTGCAGATGATCGACCGCATGGGCGACCGCCTCGGCCACGTCCATCTCGCCGACGGCGGAGGCTCCGGCAAGGACGAGCACCTGGTCCCCGGCCGCGGGACCCAGCCGTGCGCCGAGGTGCTGGAGCGGCTCGCCCGCACCGGCTTCGACGGCCATGTCGTGATCGAGGTCAACACCCGTCGGGCCATGTCGAGCGCCGAGCGCGAGGCCGACCTCGCCGAGGCCCTCGCCTTCACCCGGCTGCACCTCGCATCGGCGGTCGGGGCGCCCCGCTCATGACCCGGACCGGCTCCTCCACCCCCTCGGACGGCACCCGTCGCCGCCGCGGCCGCCCCTCGCGTACGACGGCGGAGGAAGGCCCCGCCACCCGCGACCGCATCCTCCAGGCGGCCCGCGAGGAGTTCTCCGAGCGCGGCTACGAGAAGGCGTCCGTCCGCGGCATCGCCAAGTCCGCCGGTGTGGACCCGGCCCTGGTCCACCACTACTTCGGCACGAAGGAGCAGGTCTTCGCCGCCTCCGTCGAGGTCGCCTTCTCGCCCGTGCTGCACGCCCCGGACGCCATCGCCGCCGGTCCCCTCGACGAGATCGGCGAGCGGCTGGCCCGGTTCGTCTTCGGCGTCTGGGAGAACCCGGCGACCCGGACCCCCCTGCTTGCGATCCTGCGTTCCGCCGTCAACAACGAGACGGCCGCGGCGGTCTTCCGCCGCCTCGTGGCCACGCAGCTGCTGCGCCGTATCGCCCAGCAGGTGGACCTGCCGGACGCCGAGCTGCGCGCCGAGCTCGCCGCCGCCCAGCTCGTGGGTGCGGCGATGCTGCGCTACGTGATCCGGATGGAGCCTCTGGCCTCGGCGGACGTCGAACAGATCATCGCGCGGGTCGCACCGGTCGTGCAGGGACACCTGACGGCACCGTAGGCGTACCGTGCGGGCAGCCGCCGGTGTCCCGCGCGGCAGCCCGGCCGGTGCGTGCGCCGGGCCTCGCGGCGCGGCCGGCCGCCGCCCGGGGGCCGCCACCCGCCACCCGCCGCCCGGGGCCGCCGCCCGCAGCGGCCCGCCCTCCCGGTCGCCCACCGAGACGATCGTCCCGCCATTCGGACACGCCGTCCGGATCCTGGAGCAGCGGCGTACGCTCGACTTGAGCCATACGTGCCGGTCCCCGCCGGGCCGGTACCCGCCTGAAGGAGCGAGCGACGATGCCCGAGCTGAGGTCCCGCACTGTCACCCACGGCCGCAACATGGCGGGCGCACGCGCCCTTATGCGCGCCTCCGGTGTAGCCGGCGAGGACATCGGCAAGCCGATCGTCGCGGTCGCGAACTCGTTCACCGAGTTCGTCCCGGGCCACACCCATCTCGCCCCGGTCGGCCGGATCGTCTCGGACGCCATCCGTGCCGCCGGCGCCATCCCCCGCGAGTTCAACACGATCGCGGTCGACGACGGTATCGCGATGGGCCACGGCGGCATGCTCTACAGCCTCCCGTCCCGCGACCTGATCGCGGACTCCGTCGAGTACATGGTCGAGGCGCACTGCGCCGACGCGCTGATCTGCATCTCCAACTGCGACAAGATCACCCCCGGCATGCTGATGGCCGCTATGCGCCTCAACATCCCGGTCGTCTTCGTCTCCGGCGGTCCGATGGAGGCCGGCCAGGCCACCCTCGTGGACGGCACCGTCCGCAAGCTGGACCTGATCAACGCCATCGTCGACGCGGTCAACGAGAACGTCTCCGACGAGGACGTCCTGCGCATCGAGGAGAACGCCTGTCCGACGTGCGGTTCGTGTTCCGGCATGTTCACCGCCAACTCGATGAACTGCCTGACCGAGGCGATCGGCCTGTCCCTGCCCGGCAACGGCTCGACCCTCGCCACGCACACCGCCCGCCGCGCCCTGTACGAGAACGCGGGCCGGCTGGTCGTCGAGATCACCAAGCGCTACTACGAGCAGGGCGATGAGTCGGTGCTGCCCCGCAACATCGCCACCCGCCAGGCCTTCGAGAACGCCATGGCCCTCGACATCGCCATGGGCGGCTCCACCAACACGATCCTGCACCTGCTCGCCGCCGCCCAGGAGGCCGAGCTGGACTACGACCTGACGGACATCGACGCCGTCTCGCGCCGCGTCCCCTGCCTCGCCAAGGTCGCCCCGAACGTCGCCCCCGGCGGCACGTACTACATGGAGGACGTGCACCGCGCCGGCGGCATCCCCGCGATCCTGGGCGAGCTCTACCGCGGGGGCCTGCTCAACGAGGACGTGCACACCGTGCACTCCGCGTCGCTCGCCGAATGGATCAAGACCTGGGACGTGCGCGGCGGTTCGCCGTCCGCGGAGGCCGTCGAGCTGTTCCACGCCGCGCCCGGCTGCCGGCGCTCGGCAACCGCCTTCTCGCAGTCCGAGCGCTGGGAGTCCCTGGACGTGGACGCCGAGGGCGGCTGCATCCGCGACGTCGCCCACGCCTACTCCCAGGACGGCGGCCTCGCCGTCCTCAAGGGCAATCTCGCGGTCGACGGCTGCGTCGTGAAGACGGCCGGCGTCGACGAGTCGATCTGGACCTTCGAGGGCCCGGCCGTCGTCTGCGAGTCGCAGGACGAGGCCGTCGACAAGATCCTCACCAAGCAGATCAAGGAGGGCGACGTCGTCGTCATCCGCTACGAGGGCCCGCGCGGCGGTCCGGGCATGCAGGAGATGCTCTACCCGACCTCCTTCCTCAAGGGCCGGGGGCTGGGCAAGGCCTGCGCGCTGGTGACCGACGGCCGCTTCTCCGGCGGCACGTCCGGCCTGTCCATCGGCCACGCGTCGCCCGAGGCGGCCTCCGGCGGCACCATCGCCCTCGTCGAGGACGGCGACCGCATCCGCATCGACATCCCGCAGCGCACGATCGACCTCCTCGTCGACGACGCCACGCTCGCCGCCCGCCGTGAGGCCCTCGGCGGCGAGTACGCCCCGAAGGCGCGTGAGCGCAAGGTGTCCGCCGCCCTGCGCGCCTACGCCGCGATGGCCACCAGCGCCGACAAGGGTGCCGTCCGCGACGTGTCGAAGCTCGGCTGACGGCTCCTCACCACTGCGACGGATCGCGCCCGGCCACCGCGAAGACGGTGCCGTCGGGCGCGCTCCCGTAGACGCGGCCGTTCGCGACGAGCGGTGCGGGCACCTCGGGCACCACGCGGCTGCCGGCCCCGCCCGGCCGCGCCTTTGTCTGCCCCAGCAGGGTGCCCTTGCGGGCGTCCACCGCGAGCAGGCGGCCGTCGGCGGTGGCGACGTACACCCGGCCGCCGTCGGCGACCGGCGCGGAGGCCCGGCTGACCGAGGTCTCCAGCCGCCAGCGCTGCGCCCCGCCGACGAGGTCCACGGCGGTCAGCGCACCGCCCGTCGCCATCAGATACGCGGTACCGCCGTGCACCGAGCCGGCGGCCTGCGGCAGCGCGACGTCCAGCCGGATCCGCCGCGTGGCGCCGCTCGACGGGTCGTACCGGACCAGGGCCACCGCCTCACCCGAGGCGTTCAGCGAGACGAGGACCACGGTGCGCTGCGCATCCCCGCCGCCCACCGTGCCGATCGGGCTGAGCGTGCCGGGCAGGGTGTGCCGCCACCGCACCGAGCCGGTCTCCGGATCGACGGCGCTCACCAGCGTCGCCGAGCCGTCCCGGGTCGTGCTCGTGGCGTAGGCGGGACCACCGCCGGCGAAGGCCGCGACAGTGGGCCGGGACTGGCCGGGAACCGCGGCCTTCCACCGGCGCCCGCCCGTGGCGCCGTCCACCCCGGTGACCGTGCCGTCCTGCGCGGTGAGCAGCAGCATGCGCCCGGCGTACGCGACCCGGCCCTGGTACGCCGTGAGGTCCGTCGACCAGCGCGGCTCCCCGGAGCCCGGGTCGAGCGCGGCCAGCCGCCGGCCGCCGTCGGTGACGACGTGCACCAGTCCGCCCGCCATCACCGGAGGCTCCGACGGACCGTCCGCCGGGCCCGCCGCCGTGCTGCGCCACAGCACCTTGCCGCTCTGCGGGGCGACCGCGGTGATCAGACCCGGCCGTGCGCAGAACAGCCTCCGGGATCCGTAGGTGCACAGCGGCATCGCGTCCGGCGCCGACCGCTGCACGCCTGCGACGTCCCGCGAAGCCAGCGCCCAGGCGTGGACGCCGCCCCGGGCGGCGGGGCGCGGTGCCGCACCGTCGTCCGACGCGCTCGGGGCGTGCAGGGCCAGGAGCGTACCGGCCGTGGCCAGCGCCACGGCGCCCGCGGCCGCCGCGAGCAGCAACAGCGGCTTGCGGCGCGGCGCGGAGGGCCGTTCCGCGCCGGCATCCGGGCCGGGGCCCGTCCCGCTCGCCCCTGCCTTCCCCTTCGTCCTGCCGCCCGTACCCGCGCGCGGGTCGTCGCGCCGGTGCGTGGGCTCGTCGGAGGCCGTGCCCGCGGAGTCCGTCCCGGCACCGCGCCCGGCCGCCGGGCGGCCGTGGACCGGGACGGACCCATGGGTGCGCTGCGCCGGTATGAACGCCTGGGTGTCGTACGACGCCGACACCGAACGCAGCTCCGCCATCAACTCGTCGGGCGTGGGCCGGTCCTCCGGCTCCTTGGCCAGACACCGGGCGACCAGCGGAACAAGGTTCTCGGGCACCGCGGTCAAGTCCGGCTCGTCGTGGACGACCTGGTAGGCGACGAGATACGGACTGTCGGAGTCGAACGGGCCGCTCCCGGTCGACGCGTGCACCATCACCGAGCCCAGCGCGAAGAGGTCGGCGGCCGGGCCCACCTCCCTGGGGCGCCGGAACTGCTCGGGGGCCATGAAGGGCGGCGTCCCGATCAACTTGCCCGTCTCGGTGCGCAGTTCGCTGTCCGACGGCCGGGAGATGCCGAAGTCGATGACCTTCGGGCCGTCCTCCGCGAGGAGGACGTTGCTGGGCTTGAGGTCCCGGTGCACGACCCCGGCGCGGTGGATGTCCCGCAGCGCCTCGGCCAGCCCCGCCATCAGCCGGCGCAACTGCTCCGGCTCCAGCGGGCCGTTCCGCTTCACGTGCTCGGAGAGGTTCGGGCCCGGGATGTAGAGGGTGGCCATCCACGGCAGGTCGGCCTCCGGATCGGCGTCCACGACGGGCGCCGTGAACGCCCCGCTCACCCGCCGGGCCGCCGCCACCTCCTGCCGGAACCGCCCTCTGAACTCGGGATCCCTGGCGAGTTCGGCGTGCACGACCTTCACGGCGAGACGCAGCCCCGACGCACTGCGCGCCAGGCGCACCACGCCCATGCCGCCCGACCCGAGGCATGCCTCGAGCCGGTACTGCCCGGCGTATTCTGGAAGTTCCGGTTCCGAACCTGCCCCGGCGCTGCGCTGTGGCCGCATCGACCCCACCCCCGTGCTGATCGTCCTGATCGTCCGCGCGCGCGACGCACGGAGCCTAGTCGATGATTCGTACGGCGCCGAGGCGGCTTGCTAGCCTCCGCGTGCCGGGTGGGCCCGCCGCGGTCCGCCATCGCATCGCAACGCATCAACGGGGGAGGCCTCATGGCCGTCGAGGACGTCCAAGGCGCGCAGAGCGCACCGGAGAACACCGATTCCAGCGCGCAGTCCGCGGGTGCCGCGGCCGAGACGCAGCTGCACTACTACCCGATCGCACCGGGCTGCACCGTGAACGTCCGCAGCGGCCCCGGCACCAACTACCGCCTGATCCGGGTGCTCCCGGAGGGGTCACGCGTCGCGATCTTCTGCCAGCGCCCGGGGGAGACGATCAGCGGCCCCTACGGCACCACGAAGATCTGGGACAACATCGCCAACGGCGAGTACATCTCGGACGCCTTCGTGAAGACCGGCAGCGACGGCTACGTCGCGGCGCGCTGCGCCTGATCACCGGGACGGCCGTGCCCGTGGATCACCGGGGGCGGCCGTGCCCTTGGGCCGCGGGGCGGCCGTGCCCCTGGATCCCGGGGCGGCCGGCTCCGGCGGCCGCCCCGGTGGCGATAATCGACCCATGAGCGACGAACCCGGCCCCGACGCCGCCTCCGTCCCCGCGGGTCCCCAGCCGGAGGCGATCCGCTTCTTCGGTACGACCTGGGTCGCGCACGACGGCGGATACGGCGCGCGCCGCCTCGGCGTGGCCGTGGGCTCCCTCGTCGTGGCGGCACTGGGCTGTCTGGTGCTGCGGTTCGCCTACGAAGGGCTCGCCATCGCCGCCGTGGGCACCTTCGTGAACGCCCTCGTCGTCGTCATGTTCGCCGTCTGCAGCGCCATCGCCTTCCGCCGCACCTGGGACGGCTTCGGCAAGCGCCCCGACCCGGAGTCCCAGGCGTCCCTGCGCAGCCTGATGGCCATCGGCTTCATCGGCTCCCTCCTCGCCTACTTCTTCCGCTCCCTCACCGAGGCCCCCGGGGAAGCGCTGCACCGCGCGGAGTACGAGGAGGCGCGCGCCCAGTACGCGCGCCGTACCGAGCGCCGCACGGGCAACCCCTCCCGGAGGAAGCGCAAGGCCTAGGGGCAGTCCCCGTGGCGGAGTGCCGAGCACCGGGGAGAGCACCCTCGTCCGCGGCAGCATCCTGTCCGGGGCGGCACCTTCGTCCGCGGCAGCATCCTCGTCCGCGGCCGAGGCCTGCCGTGGGACACCAGCCGGAGTGGCCCGGGGCGGGGCGGCAACCGGGCTCGGGGCTCGGCCCGGCGCGCGGCACCGGCCCCGTCCGGCCCGAGGCGCGGCAACCGGCCCCGGCCCCCGCGCTCCCACCGGTTTCCGGGCCCGCCCATCCGGTTTCGGCCAGTCGTTCGGGTGCGGCGTGGGTGCTGCTTCCCGCGTCGCCACCCACCGCGCAGGATGGCTCCATGCCAGACCTCTCGAACGATGCCGCGCAGGAAAGCCGGACCGCTCACGAAGCCGCACACGCCCCCGGTGCCCCGCCGGCCCCCGGCACCCTCGGCCATGCCGCGCGGGCCCGCTCGTTCGATCAGGCCGCCGCGCAGTACGCCGCGCACCGCCCCTCGTACCCGCCGGCCCTCTTCGACGCAGTCGAGGACGCCGCCGGGCGGCCCCTCGACGGGGCGCGGGTGGTGGACGTGGGGGCAGGTACCGGGATCGGCACCGCGCTGCTGCGCGACCGCGGTGCCGATGTGATCGCCGTGGAGCCGGGCGACGGCATGGCTGCGCAGTTCCGCCGGGCTCTGCCCGACGTACCGATCGTGCGGGGCGACGGCAACGCGCTGCCTCTGGCCGACGCATCCGCCGACTTCCTCACCTACGCCCAGGCCTGGCACTGGACGGACCCGGAACGCTCCGTGCCGGAGGCCAGGCGCGTGCTGCGGCCGGGTGGCGCACTGGCCCTCTGGTGGAACATCCCCGACCGGGACGTACCGTGGCACGCCGCCCAGGAGGCCCGCCTCGAGCGCTGGTTCGCCGCGCGGGCCCCCGAGCACACCCGCCGCGCGCAGGGTGGCCCGGTCGGCAGCGCCGACCGGGCGAAGGCCCTGTCGTGGGGCCTCGACTTCCGGCGCCGCCGGGTGCGCTGGAGCCGGAGCGTCCCGGTCGACAAGCATCTCGCGAACCTGGGCAGCCACTCGGTCTTCCTGGTCCTCGGCGAGGAGGAGGCGAGGACCTTCCTGAGGGAGGAACGCGCGATCCTGCTCTCGGAGTTCCCGGACGGCGTGCTCGAAGAGGCCTATGTCGTCGACCTGTTGGTCGCGACGCCCTGAGCGGCCCCTTCCACCGCCTCCCGGCCCGCGGCCTCGGCCACCGCGGCCCCCTCCCGCCCGGCGATCCACCGGTCGAGTGCAGCGGCGCACGCATGGTCCACATGACGCAGCCCGCCCAGCTCCAGTCGTACGGCGCGGTCGTCCGGAAGCGCCTCCAGGGCGTCCAGCAGCTTCGGCAGCCGTAGGAACGTGGCGTTGCCGGAGACCCGTACGACCAGCCCCGCCGCACCCCGGTCGTCGGTCTCCACCTGTACCTGGCTGATGTCCCAGGCGGTCTTGGCCACCGCGAGGGCGAGGCCCAGCAGCACCCCCTCGAAGAGGTTCCCGACGACGATCGCCCCCGCGGTCACGGCCAGCACCACGGCCTCCCCGCGGTGGGCCCGCCACAACGGCCCGATCTCCCGCACCGGCACCAGCTTGCAGCCCGCGTGCACCAGCAGACCGGCCAGCGCCGCCACCGGAATCACCCCGAGCACGGCCGGCAATGCCGCCGTGAACAGCAGCAGCCACAGTCCGTGCAGGAACCGGGACGCCTTCGTCCGCGCCCCGGCCCGCACATTGGCCGCACTGCGGACGATCACCGCGGTCATCGGCAGCGCCCCGAGCACCCCGCACACCGCGTTCCCCGCGCCCTGCGCGATCAGCTCCCTGTCGTAGTCGGTGCGGGGACCGTCGTGCAGCCGGTCCACGGCGGCCGCGCTGAACAGCGACTCGGCGGACGCGATCAGCGCAAACGCCAGTACGGTCCCCAGGACTCCCACTTCCGTGAGCCGTCCGAGGTCCGACGGCGGATGCACCGCGTCCAGCAGTCCGCGCACCTCGACCCGCCGCACCGGGAGATCCAGCAGTCCGGTGACTGCGGCCGCCGCCCCGACCGCCACCAGCGGCGCGGGCACCAGCCGCACGCCGCGCCGCCACCGCGGCCACAGGATCAGGACGGCGATGGTGCCGCCGCCGATCGCCAGCGCCAGTGGGTCGGCGGGCCCCGGAAGCCAGGGCAGCCCGGCGACCTTCGCCATCCCGCCCGCGGGCGGGGGCGTGTCCGCCATCGTGTAGACCTGGCCCGCGACGAGCACCAGGCCGATCCCGGCGAGCATCCCCTGAACCACCGCCACCGACACCGCACGGAACCACCGTCCGAGCCGCGCCGCGCCCAGCCCCAGCTGCACCAGCCCCGCGGCCAGCACGAGCAGGCCCAGCGTCTCCAGCCCGTACTCCTGCACCGCCTCGTACACGAGGACGGTCAGCCCCGCGGCAGGGCCGCTCACCTGCAGGCTGCTGCCGGGCAGTAAGCCGGTGACCAGACCGCCGACGATCCCGGTGATCAGGCCCAGCTCGGCGGGCACACCGGAGGCCACGGCCACGCCCACGCACAGCGGAAGCGCGACGAGGAACACGACGAGCGAGGCGCCGAAGTCCGCGCGCAGCAGCGGGCGGTACGACGACGGGCGCGGGCGGCGGGACAACCGCGGGAACGCCCGCCGTCCGGACGGCCGTCGCAAGGACACCGGTGGACCTGACACGGATGGTTCGGACACCGGCGCACCCGGCTTCGGCGCACCCGGCTTCGGCGCACCCGACTTCGGCGGACCGGACACCGGCGGGTCGGACACCGGCGGGTCGGGCACCGGCGTACCGGACACCGGCGAGCCGGGCACCGGCGTACCGGACACCGGCGAGCCGGGCACCGGCGTACCGGACACCGGCGAGCCGGACGGGGACGGGTCGGACGTGGACGGATCGGACCCGGACGGATCGGACCCGGACGGATCGGGACTGGACCGATCGCGGGCGGACTGATCATGAACGGACGGTTCGCGCCTGGACTGCTCACGCATGGACGGGCACCTCCAGCTGCACAGGAACGGAGATGCGCGGGCGCCGGAGGCGGGGGGAATCGGCTCCGGACTGGTACGCGGCTGCATGGCCGCATGCGACTGCATACGGCGGCATATGACCGTGCACTGAAATCCATTGTCAGGAAAGCGCGTTCGCGGCGCACCCCTCTCGGCGTCATCGCCCCGTGGTTCCGGGGGCACGGGCGCACACGGGCGCGGATCTCTTCCCTCCGGTCACCTCCCGAGAGCGCGCGCCCTCATGCGCACCCGTCGTGACGTCTTGACGAGCCCCCCGGGCGTCCCCATTATTCATCGCATGATGAATTACTCTCCCGGCGGTGCCGCCATCGGCGCTCCCGCGATCCACGCCGACGCGCTCACCGTCGTACGCGGCTCGCGCACCGTCCTCCACAGCCTCGGTTTCGATGTGCCCCGAGGACAGATCACCGGACTCCTCGGCCCCTCCGGCTGCGGCAAATCCACCCTGATGCGAGCCGTCGTCGGCACCCAGGCCAAGGTCACCGGCACCCTGGAGGTCCTCGGCCGCCCGGCCGGCGACCCCGCACTGCGGTCCCGTGTCGGCTACGTCACCCAAGCCCCCTCGGTCTACGACGACCTGACCGTCCGCCAGAACCTCGACTACTTCGCGGCGATCCTCGACCCCGGCCGCGCCGCCGCCGAACGCCGCAGGGAAGCGGTCACCCGCGCCATCGCCGACGTCGACCTCGCCTCCCGCGCCGACGCCCTCGCCGGCAATCTCTCCGGTGGTCAGCGCAGCCGCGTCTCGCTCGCCGTCGCCCTCCTCGGCACCCCCGAACTCCTGGTCCTGGACGAGCCCACCGTCGGCCTCGACCCCGTGCTCCGCCGCGACCTGTGGAGCCTCTTCCACTCCATCGCCGCCGAACGCGACGCGACCCTCCTCGTCTCCTCGCACGTCATGGACGAGGCCGAACGCTGCCACCGCCTCCTCCTCATGCGCGAGGGCACCCTGCTCGCCGACGACACCCCCGACGCCCTGCGCACCCGCACCCACGCCGACACGGTCGAAGAAGCCTTCCTCCACCTCGTCGACGAGGCGGTCGCCGCCGAGACGAGCGGGTCCGCCACGGCGGCCGGGGCCACCGCCCGCAGCTGACCCCCCAGCCCTTCTCCTCCCGGGAGCCCACCCCATGAACATGTCCCGCACCCTCGCCACCGCCGCCCGCGTGCTGCGACAGCTCCGCCACGACCCGCGCTCCATCGCGCTGATGCTCGTGGTCCCGTGTCTGATGCTGGTCCTGCTGCGCTATGTGTTCGACGGCAGCCCACGCACGTTCGACGGCATCGGCGCCTCACTGCTCGGCATCTTCCCGCTGATCACGATGTTCCTGGTCACGTCCATCGCCACCCTCCGCGAACGCACCTCGGGCACCCTGGAACGCCTCCTCGCCCTGCCGCTCGCCAAGGGTGACCTCATCGGCGGCTACGCCCTCGCCTTCGGTGGCCTCGCCATCGTCCAGTCGGCCCTCGCGACCGGCCTCGCCCTGTGGTTCCTCGGCCTCGACGTGACCGGCTCCGCCTGGCTGCTGCTCCTGGTCGCCCTTCTCGACGCGCTCCTCGGCACGGCCCTCGGCCTCTTCGTCTCGGCCTTCGCGGCCTCCGAGTTCCAGGCGGTGCAGTTCATGCCGGCCGTGATCTTCCCGCAGCTCCTCCTGTGCGGCCTGTTCGCCCCGCGCTCCTCGATGCAGCCGGTCCTCGAGGCCGTCTCCGACGTCCTGCCCATGTCCTACGCCGTCGACGGCATGAACGCCGTCCTCACCCACACCGACGTCACCGGCGACTTCGTCCGGGACGTCGTGATCGTCGCGGCCTGCGCGGTGCTGGTCCTGGCCCTGGGCGCGGCGACACTACGGCGTCGTACCGCCTGAGCCGTGCGGGCGGGAACGCTCCTGCGCATGCCACGGGCAGCCGTCCGGCCGCGGTGCCGGGTGCGCCTCGCGCACCGTCCGCCCAGCGGACATCCCCACCGCTCCCGGCACTGCGGTGCGAGGATGGCACCGGACGACGCACACGTGTGAAGGGCACCGCTCATGACCCAGAAAGTCGCAGTCCTCGGCACCGGAAAGATCGGCGAGGCCCTGCTCAGCGGCATGATCCGGGCCGGCTGGGCCCCCGCCGACCTCCTCGTCACCGCCCGCCGCCCCGAACGCGCCGAGGAACTCCGCACCCGCTACGGCGTGAACCCCGTCAGCAACGCCGAGGCCGTCAAGACGGCCGACACCCTGATCCTCACGGTCAAGCCGCAGGACATGGGCACCCTCCTCGACGAGCTCGCCCCGCACATCCCCGCCGGCCACCTGGTCATCAGCGGTGCCGCGGGCATCCCGACCTCCTTCTTCGAGGAGCGCCTCGCCGAAGGCACCCCGGTCGTACGCGTCATGACGAACACCCCCGCCCTCGTCGACGAGGCCATGTCCGTCATCTCCGCCGGCACCCACGCCACCGCCGCGCACCTCGCCCACGCCGAGGAGATCTTCGGCGCCGTCGGCAAGACCCTGCGCGTCCCCGAGTCCCAGCAGGACGCCTGCACCGCGCTCTCCGGCTCCGGACCGGCGTACTTCTTCTACCTGGTCGAGGCCATGACCGACGCGGGCATCCTCCTCGGTCTGCCCCGCGACAAGGCGCACGACCTGATCGTCCAGTCCGCGATCGGCGCCGCCGTGATGCTCCGCGACAGCGGGGAACACCCCGTCAAGCTCCGCGAGAACGTGACCTCGCCCGCGGGGACCACCATCAACGCCATCCGTGAACTCGAGAACCACGGGGTGCGCGCCGCACTCATCGCCGCACTCGAAGCGGCCCGGGACCGGAGCAGGGAGCTGGCTTCCGGCACCAGCAGCTGAACCCCGGCCCCGGTGCGCGGGCGCCGCACGCACGCCGCCCGCCACCGGCCGAACACCGGCTGATCCGAACACCGGGGATCCGACCACCGGCGATCCGAACACGGCGCGAACCGCCACTGTCAGCCGGCCGCCGCCTTCACCACCTCGTCCGTCGTCACCACCGTCGCGAAGCCGCCCCCGTGCACGGACACCGCCGTGGCCCGCGCGAGCTCATCGGCCGTGCTCCGCCAGCCGAACGGGCCCTCGAGGTCGAAGGTGTACGTAGCATCCAGCGCGAACAGCACCTCGTAGCCGAGGTTGCCGCCCATACGAGCCGTGGTCTCGACGCACATATTGGTCTGGATGCCCGCCAGCACGAACTGGCCGATCCCCTCCGCCCTGAACCAGGCGTCCAGACCGGGCGTGCCGTAGAACGCCGAGTTCACCGTCTTCGTCACCAGCAGCTCCGGCCCCGCCCCCCTTCCACGCCGCCGCTCGACGTACTCCTTGAGGTCGTTGCCCCCATACCCCGGCCGCAGCGGCGATTCGGGCTTGAGCGAGTTGTGCCGCACGAAGACGACCGGACGCCCGGAAGCCTGCCAGGCGTCGATCAGCGACGCGATGTTGTCGTCCGCCGCCGGATTGTTCCGCGGCCCCCAGAACTCCTCCTCGTCGAATCCCTTCTGTACGTCCACCACGACCAGCGCTGCGTTCTCTGCGATCTCCATGCCCGTCATGCTGCCGCTCTGCGCCCCGCCGCCCCAGAGGCGCAAAAGTCAGCGATCGATGGTTTACTGCCATCGTGACCGAGACCGCCGCCGACGCCCCTGCGACCCCCGGGCCCCAGCGCATCGCCCTGTTGACCTTCCCCGGCATCCGGGCCTTCGACGTCTCCGTGATCACCGAGGTCTGGGGTACCGACCGCACCGACCGCGGCGTCCCCGCCTTCGACCTGCGACGTGTCGCCGTCACCTCCGATCCCGTCACCATGCGCGGCGGACTCACCCTCGTCCCCGACCGCACCCTCGCCTGGCTGCCGCGCGCCGACCTGATCGTCGTCCCCGGCCTGGACGACTACCTCACCCCCGCACCCGCGCCGCTCCTCGAAGCCCTGCGCCGCGCCCATGCACGGGGCACCACCATCGCGGCCCTGTGCGGTGGCGCCTTCACCCTCGCTCAGGCCGGGCTCCTCGACGGACGCCGCGCGATCACCCACTGGGGCCTCGTCGAGCTGCTGCGCACGCACCACCCCCTCGTCACCGTCGAGCCCGACGCCCTCTTCATCGAGGACGACGGCATCTGGACCGCTGCGGGCACCGCCGCCGGCATCGATCTGTGCCTGCACCTGGTCCGCATCACCCACGGCGCGGAGACCGCGGCCGCCATCGCCCGATCGATGGTCACCGCGCCCTTCCGCACCGGAGGCCAGGCCCAGTTCATCGAGCACCCCACTCCCCGGGCGGACCGCGACGCCGACGCCCTGGCCTCGGTACGCGAATACGCCCTGTGCCACCTCCACGAACCGCTCACCGTGGCGCAGCTGGCCGCCCGCGCGGGCATGTCGGCACGCTCCTTCGCGCGCCACTTCACGGCGGCGACCGGAGCCACGCCCCTGCGATGGCTCCTGGACCAGCGCATGGCGGCGGCCCAGAAGCTCCTCGAACGCACCGACCTGCCCATGCCGGAGGTTGCGCGCCGCTCGGGCTTCGGCAGCGAGGTCACGATGCGCCAGCACTTCGCATCGCGCCTCGCCACCAGCCCACGCGCCTATCGCGCCGCGTTCAACGCCCCGGCCGGTGTATCGCGTCCGGCAGCGTCTCCCAAGGGCTCGACGCCGCTCGAACAGGGGGTATGAACGGGCTCCGGAGGCGGCAGCAGTCCGATGGCGCTATAGGCCGCGTCCACCCTCGGCCGCGCCATATCCCTTGCCTTCTCCGCACCACGCCGCAACACCCCCTCCAGATAACCGGGATCCGCAACCAGTTCCCTGTGCCGCTCCTGAAGGGGCTTGAGAAGCTCCACCACGGCATCGGCCGTGTCCTTCTTCAAAGCCCCGTACGAGTGGTAAACGGAGCCCAGCTCCCCAGGGTTCCCGCCCACGCACGCCGCCAGGATTTCCAGCAGATTCGAGATTCCGGGCCGTGCCTCCCGGTCGTACTCGACCTCGCTGCCGCTGTCGGTGACCGCCCGGAGGACCTTCTTACGGATCACCTCGGGCTCGTCGAGCAGGTAGACGATGCCCGCTCCCTGCTCATGGGACTTGCCCATCTTCGACCTCGGGTCCTTCAGGTCCATGACCCGGGCCGCCACGGCGGGACGTGTGGCCCGCGGCACCACGAAGGTGTGCCCGTACCGCTGGTTGAACCGCACGGCCAGGTCCCGGCTCAGCTCGACGTGCTGCGTCTGGTCGTCCCCGACGGGAACCTCATCGGTCCCGTACGCCAGGATGTCCGCCGCCATCAGCACGGGATACGTCAGCAGCGACAGCCGGACGCTCCCGCCGCGGGCCCGTTCGCGTGCCGCCTTCTCCTTGTACTGGATCATCCGCCGCATCTCACCGTCGGACGCCACGCACTCCAGTACGTACGAGAGCCGGGCCTGCTCGTCGACATGGCTCTGCACGAACACCGTGCACAGGTCCGGGTCCAGCCCGGCCGCGAGCATCAGGGTCGCCGCCTGCCGGGTCAGCCTGCGTACCCGCGCAGGGTCGTGCTCGACCGTCAGGGCGTGCAGATCGACGATGCTGAACAGGGCGTCCGCCCGGTACTGGTCCACCTCCGCCCACCGGCGGACGGCTCCCAGGTAGTTCCCGAGCGTCAGATGCCCCGTCGGCTTGATCCCGCTGAAGATGCGCGTCATGTCTCCAGATCTCCTGGTCGGGGCCGCCGCTGCCCGTCGGCCGGGCTCCGGGCCCCCAGGAGGGGGATACGAAAACGGCCGCCGAGGCGGCGGCCGTTGTCGCATGCGTGAGTACGGCCGCCGTCAGGCGGCCCACCACTGCTGGGTGTGCGCATGCGTAGTCACGTCCATCAGCGTACGCTCCCGACACCCGGCAGGCACGGAGTTGACACCCCTGGGGCCGATCCGTACTGTTCTCCGAGTTGTCCGACGTGAGCGCCGACCCTCGGTCGGTCCCCGGACATCATTCCGCACCAACCATCCAAGCGATCGACGGTCCGCTGTCGTCTCGTTTTCATGCGTTTTTGCGAAATGAGGAATCGCGTTCGAAAGGGCGCGGCCCCGATTAGCTCGGGAGCCGGGATTCCGCTAAAGTCTCACTCGTCGGAACGGCCGCAACGGCCGGGAAGGCAAACCCCCTGACTGGGAATCGGGCCCGAAAGGATCTGATAGAGTCGGAACCGCCGGAAGGC
Organism: Streptomyces sp. NPDC002004; assembly: GCF_053593975.1. NCBI lineage: Bacteria > Bacillati > Actinomycetota > Actinomycetes > Kitasatosporales > Streptomycetaceae > Streptomyces > Streptomyces sp. NPDC002004. The sequence goes on along the minus strand of NZ_JBSFDP010000010.1, from coordinate 208 downwards.
CGCGGAGACCGAAAGGTCGAAGGGCCGGAAAGCACCGAGGAAATCGGATCGGAAAGATCTGATAGAGTCGGAAACGCAAGACCGAAGGGAAGCGCCCGGAGGAAAGCCCGAGAGGGTGAGTACAAAGGAAGCGTCCGTTCCTTGAGAACTCAACAGCGTGCCAAAAATCAACGCCAGATATGTTGATACCCCGTCTCCGGCCGATCGG